>NZ_JAUBVF010000167.1:0-1232 GCF_036705685.1 Microcoleus sp. AT3-A2 | reverse complement strand
AACTGAGATCTTGCACCATTCTCAATAAGCCCTTGCATTCTGTACCAAAATGTGAAATAAAGGGCGTATAAACAATCTGATAAGTTAATGTTAACCATCCTTAATTACGCCCAAGCATTAGTCTATACCTTGATGGATTTAATGCCAAGCAAATATCAACAAAAAAGTCTGCGAGCCTTGCTAGGTCTATTTTTGGAAGCAACAGGACAAAGTTTACCTCAGCATTCTCAAACAGTAAGTGCCAGCGCGATTAGTCGCTTCCTCAATCATTACAAATGGTCAGTCCGGGCAGTAATTAGAGTTGTGCGGGCAGAGATCATCAGGCAAGTAAAAGCCGAAAGAGGGCTTGGGAGGCGACCAATTTTAACTGTAATTTTGGATATGACTACCTTGGAAAAAGTTGGTAAGTTCTCAGGGTTAGGGAAACTAATTAGAGTCTATAATGGTAAACGAGGATTGCACCTGTTAGTCCTCTACATACTTGTGGGAAGAAGTCGAGTACCTTGGGGGTTCCGAGTCTATCGGGGCAAGGGAGAGTTGGCGCCAATAAAACTTGGTCAAAGATTGCTAAAAACTCTGCCAAAAACCTTAACAGCACATTATGAAATTCGAGTATTAGGTGATAGCGCATTTGGCAGTATAGAAATGCTCAACTGGGTAAAAAAACAACCACGTACAAGTGGTATTTTTGGGATTAGGAGCGATCGGAGGTTGGCAGATGCGCGGCAGGTAAACCAAGGACTACAAAGGGGTCAGCAAGTAGTGCTGCAAGGATTAAACTTTCCCGTCACCCTGTCTTGGTATTGGCTCAAACGGGATGATGGCAGTCTCGAAAAACGCTTTGTAATTTCGACAAAACCTTTATCTGCTGTCTACATTACTCGACTCGGTAGAAGACGTTGGCAGATTGAAGGATTCTTTAAGACTGTGAAACATCGGTTTGGTTTGCATCGGTTTGGACAAAGCACTTTATTGGGAGTTTATCGCTGGCTAGTATTATCTTTTATTGCCTACTTTCTCGCCTTCTGGGCATATCTAGCATCGGGAAAAACTACCTTGCCAGATTGGGGAGAGGCGGCGCTACTGGCGAGAGAAACTTTGTTGGCATCTCTAGTAGTTTTGGGGCTGTTAATTAATATCGATCGCACCCAGAGTTTAGCTCGTCAGCAGGGTTTTGACATCACTGTTAGTGGTTGGCAGTATGGCTAATTGAGAATGGTGCAAGATCTCAG
>NZ_JAUBVF010000016.1:97405-110328 GCF_036705685.1 Microcoleus sp. AT3-A2 | reverse complement strand
AATTGGGTCAACAGGTAAAAGATGAGTAAAATTACTCATTGACAATAGTGCTTTTAGCTTAACTTGTGAGTAATGATTAAACCGGAGCGATTGAAATGAGATTGTTAAAACCCTGGCGTTTAGTTTTATTAAGTCTAGTTTTTGGGATGGCTGTAATTTTATCAAATTGCGGCACGACCTCAAACACGATTAGCAATAATTCTCCAACTCCGACAACTCCTGCTGCTGTTCCGGCTGGGGCTTTAGTTTACGGTGCGGGCGGGCCGCCTGTCAATCTGGAACCGGGAAATATTACTGATGGCAATTCGGTGATTGTTATCGACCAAATTTACAATCGCTTGAGTGATTTCAAACCGGGAACTGTGGAACTTGAGCCGAGTCTCGCTACTGAATGGTCAAGTTCTAAAGATGGCAAAACTTGGACTTTTAAGTTGCGTTCCGGGGTAAAGTTTCACGACGGTACGGATTTTGACGCGGAAGCTGTTAAGTTTAATGTAGATCGCTGGTGGGATGCGAAAAATCCTAACGGTTTTCGAGAAGCGGGCAAGAATTATTCAATTTGGAAAGATTTTTTTGGCGGGTTTAAGGGAGAAAAAGATTCTTTAGTAAAAGATGTGGCAGTTGTTGATAAGTTTACAATTAAGTTTGTTTTAAATCAACCTTTTGCTGCTTTCCCCTCGGCGATAGGGTCTGGTTATTTCGGGATGGCGAGTCCGGCGGCGGTGAAAAAAGCGGGTGCTAAGTACGGCACTCCGGCGTCGCTGGCGGTGGGGACGGGGCCTTTTGTGTTTCAGGAATGGCGATCGGGCGATCGCATAGTTTTGGAGAAAAATCCGAATTATTGGAAAACTGGCACGCCAAAAGTCAATCAATTGATAATTCGTTTTGTTGATGATCCGGCGGCGAGACTGGCTCAGTTGCGAGCAGGACAACTTGATTTTACTGTAGATTTAACGCCGGATCAATTAAAAGAAGTTCAGGGAGATCCTAATTTAGAAGCTGTTGTGCGACCTTCTTTTAATGTCGGTTATTTAGGGCTAAATCCGAGTTACGAACCTTTGTCAAAACCGGAAGTCAGGCGGGCGATCGCCCAAACAATTAACAAGACAGCAATAGTGCAAGCTTTCTGGGGAGAACTCGGAAAACATGATTCGCAATTTATCCCGCCTGCGCTGAATTGGGCGGCGTCTGATCAAGTTAAAGATTATGAATTTAACCCGCAGCAAGCTAAAGCAATGCTCGCGAAAGCCGGTTATCCGAACGGTTTTGATTTGGATTTGTGGTATATGCCCGTCAGCCGTCCCTATTTTCCCACGCCGAAGCCGATCGCTGAGGCTTTTGCGGCGGATTTGAGCGCGATCGGGATTCGGGTAAAATTGCTGACAAAGGATTGGTCTGCTTATTTAGCCGATCGGCTCAAACCTCCCGGATTTCAAGCTTTTATGATGGGTTGGACGGGAGATTATGGCGATCCAGACAATTTTTATTATCCTCACTTCGGGCCGGGTTCTACGGCGGATTTGGGAAATTGGAAAAATCCGAAAGTTCTGGAACTTTTGGATCGGGGGAGGGCGAGTGGTGATAAAGCAGCTAGGGCGAAAATTTATGCGGAAGTTAGCGAGATTTTGCATGGGGAAGCTGTACGTTTGCCGATCGTACATTCGCAGCCACTTTTAGGCAAACGCAAGAATATTCAAGGTTGGATTCCGAGTCCTTTGGGTTCTGAGTCTTTTGAGGATGTTAGTAAGTCTTGAAAACGGCGGGTTTTACCTGCATATATTGGTGTTGATACAAGGGGCGGGTTTTACGAGAAATATATGAAATAATTTAGTAAATTCATAAACCCGCCCTCTTCTCTTCGCGGTTCCCTAAGAAAAGGCGGGTTTATCCATATCCTTCGTTACTACAAATATTTTTCGTAAACCCGGCCCTACCAACCATATAACGATATGTGAAAATGCAGCCAAATCCGAGCGGAGCAAATCTATCTTAAAAAAATGATTAATTACATTATTAAACGTTTGCTGGGACTATTCCCAGTCCTTTTCGGAATCACTCTGCTAGTATTTACTTTTTTGCATTTGATACCGGGAGACCCAGCTACAGTGCTTTTGGGAGAACGTGGAACTCCCGAACAGGTGGAAATGTTGAGAGTGAGATTAGGTTTGAATCAACCTTTGCATTTGCAATATTTGGCTTTTCTATGGAGTTTGATCCGCTTGGATTTGGGAAATAGTATTATTAGTGGTATTCCCATAATTGATGAAATAATAAGTCGCTGGCCTGCTACTTTTGAACTGTCTGTGGTGGCGATGTTGGTGGCATTGGTTATCGGAATTCCGGCGGGGATTTTGGCTGCTGTTCATAAAAATAGCTGGCTGGACAATCTCGCGATGAGTGGTTCGTTAATTGGCGTATCTTTGCCAGTGTATTGGTTGGGATTGATGTTGATTTATTTGTTTGCTGTTTATCTGAAATGGCTACCTCCTAGCGGGCGGATTAGTGTAGATTTGGGGTTTGGTTTTAAGTCGATTACGGGTGTTTATATTTTGGATGCGTTGCTGAGGTGGGATTTTGCGGCTTTGCGGGATGCGATCGCCCATTTAATCCTGCCAGCTTTGACTTTAGGAACTATTCCTCTGGCGATTATAGCTCGCATCACTCGTTCTGCGATGCTGGAAGTGCTTTCTCAAGATTACATCCGCACTGCGAGGGCGAAGGGATTACCGGAATATTGGGTGATTTTGAAACACGCTTTGAAAAATGCCTTTTTGCCGATCGTCACAACTATCGGTTTGCAGTTCGGCACTCTTTTAGGCGGCGCTATTCTGACTGAAACAATTTTCTCGTGGCCGGGAATTGGTTCTTGGATTTATAGCGGTATTCTGACGCGGGATTACCCAATTGTTCAAGGAGGAGTAATTTTTGTCTCTGTCACTTTTGTACTGATTAATCTGGCGGTTGATATTTCCTATGCTTTTTTCGATCCGAGAATTCAGTACCGTTAAGGAAAAGGAAATCAGACACGAAATGCTTGTTTAACATCCGGCCGCAGCAGGTAATAAATGCTAGCTACTGCAAAACCCAGAGTTAAGAAATTGACTGCTGTACCGCCGCTGCCCAACATTTTGGCAATTTGCGCGATGGTGGCGATGATATGGACAATTAATGTTCCCGTCCAAGCCCAATTTTTTAGTTGAAACAAACCCCAAGTTAAGAGTAAGGAGAGGAGGCCTAAAATAAAACTGATTCCCGCAAAAATTGCAATAAAGCCCCCGATTACAGTGCCAACTTTCGCCCCGCCGACAGCCGCACCGAGACCGCCAAAAATGCCAGCAAAAAGTAAGATGAACAAGCCGTCAAGGAGGCTGAATACGCCGCTAATTAGCTGCAAGATTGCCAGAACTGTAACGCTTTGAGGACGGTTCATTGTTTTTATTTTCCATTTTTAACGGATTTGAAAAATATTTTAACCTGTTGTGGGCACAGGGCGGATATGTATTCAAGATTTACGCACCGCTACCCGTGAAACCGGGTTTATGAGAATTAAGTGTGTCCATACTGTGTCGTTACGAGCGATTCACTGGCAGATCCCGCTGCGATCGCTAACACGAGTCCGCAATGACCTACTGTAGTCGATCGCCCGCTGCCAGATCCGCCTTTGTTGCTGCTGAGGATCGCGCTTCTCGATCCCAAAAATGATATTTTTTATTAAAATATATTTTTATTTGCCAGCAGCCAGGAGCGATTTTGTTTAGATCCACCTCTTTTGGCTGAAAAAACTTAACATTTTTTAATAACTTGCAAAGATTAGCTATAATTGTTTACAGGTGCTGGTTGGGGAACTTTTTATAAATCACCCGATCGGATGAGTCTGAAAGACGATGCCAAGCATCAGCAAAAATTTTACCTTTAAGGTAATCCTGAGATTAAATTAGGTGAGTCGGTATGATCGTTAGCCCTAAAAAGGAAACTGCTCAGGTCAAGGTGGAAGATACTCAGACTGTAGACACCAAGGCCGCAGAGACCAAAATTGCAGATAAAAAAACCGCCCAAAAGCAGTCTCCGAAGAAACCCGCGCGCAAACCGCAGCGGTGGGCGATTGGGTTGGTTGCAGCCGGGTTGCTAGCTGTACCGACCACTATATATATAGCAAAAAGTCGATCGCAGCCGAAAGTAGATGCGATCGCCACTATGACAGTGCCGGTGGAAGCGCAAAACCTCACCGTGCGGATCACGTCGAGCGGTACCGTGCAGCCCGTACAGCGCGTCAATCTCAGCCCCAAAGGTTCCGGCCGCATCGCAGAATTATTTGTCGAACAGGGCGATAAAGTCGAAGCAGGACAAATCGTGGCCCGCATGGAAAGCCGCGATGTAGAAGCTCAACTAGCTCAAGCTCAAGCCCGCGAAGCCAGCGCGCGAGCCAAACTCGCCAAAATCGAAGCCGGGAATCGATCGGAAGACATCGCCAGCGCCCGAGCGCGCTTAGAGCAAGCCGAGGCCAGTCTCGCGCAAGTCCAAGCCGGCAGCCGCGTTGAAGAAGTGGCAGGAGCCAGAGCTCGCTTGCAGCAAACTCAAGCAGGGTTGCAGCGACTGCGAGCCGGCAGCCGCGTAGAAGAAGTCAGCCAAGGGCGAGCTCGTTTAGCCCAAGCTCAAGCTCGTTTAGCAGATGCTCAAACCGGCAGTGTAAAACAAGAAATTGCCCAAGCACAAACGCAAATTGACTCGAGTAAAGCCCAAGCCGAACTAACCGCTCAACGGGTGGAACGCAATCGGCCGCTAGTGGAAGAAGGTGCTCTTGCTAAAGATAAATTGGATGAATTAATTAAAGAAAATCGTACTGCCCAAGCTCAATTAATAGAGTCCCAAAGACGCGTGCAACAACTGCAAGAAAGTCGGGAGTCGCAAATTAAGCAACTGCAAGCTGCTGTGCAAGTCGAGCAGCAAGCATTGAAGCAATTGCAAAACGGCACGCGATCGGAAGAAATTGCGAGAGCCGAAGCAGAAGTTGCCGAAGCTAGAAGCAAATTAGCGCAGCTAGAAAACGGCAGCCGTCCAGAAGAAATCGCCCAAGCCGAAGCAGCAGTTGCTGAAGCAAAAAGCCAATTGAACGCACAAGAAAACGGTTCTCGCCCCGAAGAAATAGCTCAAGCTCAAGCTGAATTAGCCGAAGCTCAAGCTCAAGTCCGCTTTCAAGAAGTGCAGTTAGAAGATACGAAAGTTCGCGCTCCTTTTGCTGGAGTTATTACCCAAAGATATGCCATCCAAGGAGCTTTTGTAACTCCGGCAACTTCGGCATCGGAAGCTACTTCGGCTACTTCGACATCGATTGTCGCTCTAGCTAGAGATGTTGAAGTTTTGGCGAAAGTCCCGGAGGCTGATATCAGTCAAATTAAACCGGGTCAAGTCGTTGAAATAGTGGCTGACGCTTATCCAGATAAAGTGTTTAAAGGCCGCGTTAAGTTAATTGCGCCGGAAGCAGTTAAGGAACGGGATGTGACGCTATTCCAAGTGCGAGTTGCCATTGATACAGGCAAGGATTTCTTGCAATCGGGGATGAATGTAGATTTGAGATTTGTTGGTGAAAAGTTGAGCAATGCTTTAGTTGTGCCGACGGTGGCAATTGTGACTAATAAAGGTCAAACGGGTGTGCTAGTTCCCGATGAGAAGCAGCAGCCGAAGTTTAAGCCTGTGACTGTGGGATCGACTATTGGTAACAAGATTCAGATTTTGGAGGGTGCGAAAGCGGGCGATCGCGTTTTTACGGAACTTCCTCAAGGTAAAAAATTAGAGGATATTATCAAGAATCAGAAATAGGGCATAGGGCATGGGGCATAAGGCATGGGGCATTATTTATCTCGATCGCTATAGGGTGTTTTCTTTCCCCGGAGATCCCCCCTAACCCCCCTTAACAAGGGGGGGACAAGAGCAGTCGAAGTCCCTCTTAATAAGGGGGATTTAGGGGGATCTAGACTCGGCTACAAGCGAGTTTATTATGGGTTTAAATATTAAGTTGACACCAATAATCCCAATCCCAAATCTAAAATCTAAAATCTAAAATCTAAAATCGAATAATCCAATCCCAAATCTAAAATCTAAAATCTAAAATCGAATAATCCCAAATCTAAAATCTAAAATCTAAAATCTAAAATCGAATTATGGATATTGTTGAAAGCGTCAAAATGGCCGTCACAACTTTGATGGCAAACAAGCTTCGCAGCACCTTGACGATGTTAGGAATTATCATCGGCAATGCTTCTGTCATTTCGATGATCGGTATCGGCGAAGGAGCTCAAACATTTATCGAAGGACAGGTTAACTCTCTGGGTTCAAACTTGCTATTTATTATTCCCGGAAGTCCTGAAGCACAAAGCCGCCCGGTGATTCCGCCCCAGACTTTAGTAGTGGAAGATGCAGAGGCGATCGCATCTCAAGTTGCTTCTGTCCAAGAAGTCGCACCAACTCTCAATGACAGTCAACTCGTTACCTACCGCAACAAAAATGTCTCATCTTCCATTGTCGGAACTACTCCCGAATTTCTGACAGTCAGAAGCTTTGATGTTGGTCAAGGTCGATTTTTAAGCAAATTAGATTTAGAAAGACAAGAAAATGTAGTAGCTTTAGGATCGGAAGCAGCCGAACAATTATTTGGCAATACACAGCCAGTGGGTCAATACATTCGTATCAAAAATTCTAGCTTTCAAGTGATTGGAGTCATGCAGGCAAAAGGTTCCAGCTTTGGCGACAATCAAGATATGAACGTTTATTTACCGCTGACAACAATGGCCAATCGCATTGTTGGTCGCTCGTCTCCCTACGGTACAAAAGTAACATTTATTTCGGTTGCTATCAAAGATGAAACTATGATGCAAGCGGCCCAATTTCAAATAGAAAATCTGCTCAGATTGCGTCATAAGATAACTAAAGAAGATGATTTTACGGTCCGAAATCAGAAAGATTTAATGAAAACTTTGGGCAACATTACTGGTGGTTTGACCTTGATGTTGGCTTTCGTGGCGGCAATTTCGCTGTTTGTCGGCGGCATCGGGATTATGAATATCATGCTGGTTTCTGTTACCGAACGCACGAAGGAAATTGGGCTGAGAAAGGCGATCGGAGCTTCTCAGCAAGATATCCTGATTCAGTTTATGATCGAGTCTGTGATTTTGTCAGCAGCAGGCGGGGCGATCGGCACTGGATTTGGTATCGGCGGCGTGCTTTTAGTAGCTGCTTTTACTCCCCTGCAAGCTAGCGTTTCCCCAGTGGCGATCGCACTTGCAGTCGGTGTTTCCGGCAGCATCGGCTTATTTTTCGGCATCGTACCTGCAAAACAAGCTGCTAAATTAGACCCGATTGTGGCACTCAGAAGTGCTTAATTAGTTTGTTGATTGTTGACTGTTGACTGTTGACTGTTCACGGTTGACTGTTGACTGTTGACTGTTATAAAAATAACTCATAACTAATAACTCATAACTAATAACTCATAACAAAGTATGAATTTTATTGAAAGCGTCAAAATGGCCGGTCAAACGCTACTAGCCAACAAAACTCGCAGCAGTTTAACAATGATTGGCATGATTGTCGGCAACGCCTCAGTAATTGCAATGATTGGCATTGGAGAAGGAGCTCAAAAATTTGTAGCAGGACAAGTTCAATCCCTGGGTACAAACGTATTAATCGTGAGGCCTGGAGTTCCCAACGCTAGGCGAAGTACCATCTCAAGTGCGCCTCAAACACTGATAGTAGAAGATGCTAAGGCGATCGCAACTCAAGTCCCCTCTGTTCAAGGCGTGTCAGCAGAACTTAACAGTTCCGAAATAGTTCGCTACAGCAACAAAAATGTTTCGGCTCTAATTTTCGGCACGATTCCAGAATTTCTAGAAGTCAGAAGCTTTGAAATGGCAAAAGGGCGGTTTTTGACGGAACTCGATGTTAAGCAAAGTAACCAAGTTGTGGTTCTCGGTTCTGAATTAGCCCAGAAACTTTTTGGCAATACAAATCCCTTGGGCGAACAGGTGCGTATCCAAAATGTCAGCGTCAAAGTAATTGGAGTATTGGCGCCCAAAGGCACATCTTTTGGTACGAATTTTGATAATTCCGCCGCTGTGCCGATCACCACAATGGCTAATCGCATAGTCGGGCGGAAATCTCCCTACGGTTTAGCTGTCACGTCGATATTTATTTCGATTAAAGATGAATCGCAAATGGATGCGGCTCAGTTTCAGGTAGAAAACCTGCTGAGACTGCGGCACAAAATTACTACCGAAGATGATTTTACAGTCAGAAATCAAAAAGATTTAATGGCAACAATGGGTTCGATTTCTGGGGCTCTGACACTGATGTTAACTGCTGTTGCCAGCATTTCCTTATTAGTCGGCGGAATTGGGATTATGAACATTATGCTCGTGTCCGTCAGCGAACGCACTCAGGAAATTGGGCTCAGAAAGGCGATCGGGGCATCCCAACAAGATATCTTGTTTCAATTTATTGTCGAAGCTGTGATTTTATCCGCTGCCGGAGGGATAGTCGGTACTTGCGTAGGTGTCGGCGGTATTTTGCTTGTAGGCAATTTCACGCCCTTGCAAGCTGGAATATCACCCGTGGCGATCGCCCTTGCTGTCAGTGTATCCGGTGCAGTCGGCCTCTTCTTCGGCGTTGTCCCCGCCCGCCAAGCCGCCAGACTAGACCCGATCGCAGCTTTGAGAAGTGCTTAATAAATATATACTTACTCAGTTACACAATCCGCTCCCTTGATGGTGGTAAAAATTCTCTTGCTCTATCAAAATATAAAAAAAAATAGTATTTTTGTAAAAATTTAACAAAGTTGTAGTATTCAAGGCAGTTTTAATAACTGTGTTTTTGCGTAGCTTCAGACCGCAAAAGTTCATAATAAACCCGTTAAATATTAAAGATTCAATAAAGTTGTGTTGTGGTGTTTACTTCCCAGCCATAAAGCTTAATACTATTAAACTAGGGGTAAACACACTTAAGCATCTACAGAGTTTACGAAACCTTTGCACTTTAATCAAAATATCCAATAAATAAACATGGCATCCCTGACCCCCAGTGCTAAATTTGACTATCTCGAAGGAACCATCCAACCAGACAGATTTAACGCCTTGGATGGCAACGACATAATTTATGCCAACAGCGGAGACGACTATCTCGAAGGCGATGTCGGCAAAGACAAAATCTGCGGCGACCAAGGTAACGATACGATTGTTGGTGGTGCAGACGACGACATCCTCTGGGGGGGTAAAGGCAGCGACCTAATTAGTGGCGATTCCGGCAACGATATCATCTATCCGGGCGCAGGTAGCGATACCGTGAGCGGCGGCACAGGCGATGATATATTTGCCATTTCTAAAGGCAGCGGCGGCCCCACTGTAGCCACAGCCGACTACATCGCCGACTTCGGCAACGGCAATGACAAAATTCGATTGCTAGACGGCCTCACCTTTGAAGATTTAAACATCCAGCAAGGCACCGGTGCCAACAGCAACAGCACCGTAATTCAAGACAAACTCACGGGCGAGTATTTAGTAGTATTGCCGGGAGTCAACAGCAACACAATCAACCGCGACCAATTCACAAATCAGCTATCGGGAAACCCTGTCATTGAGTGGAACGGAGTCATGCTGAATGCAGTGCGGACATCCAACACCCCGCCTCCCCTCGCCTCCCGCAACATGGCAATGGTTCACGCAGCCATTTACGATGCTGTTAACTCGATCAGCAAAAAATACACCCCTTACCTCGTGGAAATAGACCCACCTGCAGGTACATCAGCAGAAGCAGCCACCGCCACGGCCGCCCACCGCGTCTTAGTCAACCTCTACCCAGCGCAAGCAGCCACATTCAACGAAGCATACGCATCGTCTTTAGCTAAAATTACCGACGGCAAAGCCAAAGAAGACGGGATTGCCCTCGGACAGCAAGTTGCTGACCAAATTATCAGTTCGCGGAGTACAGACGGCATCACGAAAGTAGTGCAGCCCACCCCCTCAACCGGCCCCGGTAGTTGGGTGCCGACTCCCCCCGCTTTTGCCGCAGGGCTAGCGCCACAGTGGGCCGAAGTTACTCCCTTTGCGATGACTAGCGGTTCTCAGTTCCGCCCGCCCGGCCCGCCCGCCCTTGACAGCGCCCAGTACGCAGAGGAACTTAACTACGTCCAAGAAATCGGCAAAAGTGACAGCCTCACGCGCACCCCAGATCAAACAGTCATAGCCAAATTCTGGGCCAACGGCGCTGGGACGTTTACGCCTCCTGGTCACTGGAACCAAATCGCCGAAGAAACAGCGACTCTCACCGGCACATCCCTGGAAGATAGCGCCCGCTTGTTCGCCCTGCTAAATATTGCCCTCGCCGATGCAGCTATTAGCTGCTGGGATGCCAAGTATGAGTACAACTTGTGGCGACCGGTGACAGGTATCAGCCAAGCGGAGACAGACAACAATCCCGAAACGACAGCCGACGCCCAGTGGACTCCGCTGCTAACTACTCCGCCGTTCCCTGAGTACACGTCGGGCCACAGTACCTTTAGCGGTGCTGCTGATCCTGTTATGAGTTCTGTATTTGGTTCGGATTACGGCTTTGGAGATCGGGGAGATCAATCTATCAACACTTTGCGAACCTACGAAAACTTCAGCGAAGCGGCCGACGAATCGGGCATGAGTCGCCTTTACGGAGGCATTCATTTCATGAGTGCTAACGTAAATGGTTTGAGTGCGGGTAGAAATGTGGGGAACTATGTTGTCCAGAATTTCTTAGTCTAGGAAAGTCGGGGCGGGTTTACGAGATTATTGGTTTGAGCTTACATCTTTCACCATTTTCAAGAACGGGTTCTGGGGCCCGTTCCACAAAACTTAATTTTATTGTGGAATGGGCCCCAGAGTCCGTTCCTAATTAGGGCTTGCTGAATAAAGACCAAAAGATTTACGATAGCTGGGTTATGCGATCGCGCGATCGTCCGTCAGGTCGCCGTGAAAAATAGGTAAAATAGGTCAAAACCCGTGCATCACCATTTGTGAGCCTGTACAGACAAGCTGAGCTTGCTCTCCTATCACCCTCCGACTTTGAACTCCCCTCATGTGGAAAGTTGTCACCAGATAACCGTTGGGTAAAAATAGCCGAACTCATTCAGTGGTCAGGGTTTGAAGCATATTCTGCTGAAAACTTCCCCACAGAAATGGGAGCCCGTGCCAAATCTTTTCGGATGGCGTCCGGGGCATTAATTATTAAGGAAAAATTAGGCATCAGCGATCGTCCAAGAGTAGAAAAAGTCCGCGACAACCCCTATCTGCAATACTTTATCGGTCCATCAACCTACAGTAATGAACTCGCATTTGACCCGTCACTATTGGTTCACTTACGACGGGCGTATTAGTGCGTACCTAATTAATAAAGTGAACGAATGGTCGAAACATACCCGAAACCACTCCAGCCAGAACCAAAAAAAAGGATTCGGACGCTCAAAATGAGTCATCCCATCGAGGAAAATTAATCATAGATGCTCCCTCGGCCGCAGCCGATATTACCTATCCGACCGACTTAGGATTATTAAACAAAGCCAGAGTTTATACATAAAAAATCATAGACATCCTGTATAAACAGATCAAATATCAAACCAATAAAAAACCAAGAACCTACCGTAATAATGCCAGAAAAAATCACTTAGCAGTGGCGAAAAACAACTCTAATATATTTAAAAAAAACTAGCTCATATTCAAAATATAATCTAGTCAATCTATTTTAGATTTTAGATTTTAGATTAAAGAATTGAAGCATTGATCCACGGATAAATTCGGGGGCAAGTTTTATCGGATACAGGTTTTTTATTTCTGGGTACTGAGTCTCCGAAGGAATGAATCCGGCGGCTTGTATCCTGGATGCTTTCGGTCAGGTGTCACCCTAGAAATTATGAACCAAAAGCAGTATAAAACCAGTCTAGTCCTCACAGAAGTCTATCGCCAACAACAGTGGTTATTTAAAAATAACAAACAGAGCATAGAAGATAGAATAGTAAGTTTAAGCCAACCCCACATCAGTCCCATTGTCAGAGGGAAAGCCGGAAAAGCTGTAGAGTTTGGAGCAAAAATGTCAGCGAGTTGCTTACTCAGGATATGTATTTTTAGACCGGATGAGTGGGGATAATTTTAACGAATCGAGAGACTTGAAAGCCCTAATAGAAGCATTTAAAAGTTACACAGGATACTATCAGTGAATTAGTCCATGCAGCTCGCATTTATCGAACAAAGGAAAACCGAGCGGGCGTGTAAAGAAAGAGAAATTAGAATGAGTGGGTTTCCGTTAGGGAGGCCACCAGCAAATGTCAGTAAGGAAACAAAGAAACAAGCCTGGGAAGATGAGAGAATTGGTAACACTATTGAGGGCAAATTTGGGACTTGCGTAAACGAAGATTCAGCTTGAATCGCGTGGCGGCAAAACTTGATAATACTTCTAGTACAGCCATTGCTATTACTTTTTTAGTAATCAACCTTTCTACCTGGTTAAGACGGGTTTTTTGCGTTTTTTTATGTCAATAACCGAAAATCACACCTATTTACGGGTCAGTTATTATCAAAAAGTATAACTGGACAAGTTAGAGAAAACAAAAAATTATGTTTCGCCGAACTAGAATCACCCATCAATTGCGATCGTGATTTTTCTTAACTTATTCAGCAAGCCCTAAATAACTTCCGACCAATTTTGGTTTGGGGTTTTTTTGCGGTATCGACGGTGATGCTGAATAAAGTTTGAGGTTGTCCGGATTGCGCTCGAATTCTCAGGAAGCTTAATTGGTAGATGCACCCTGATTAATTAACTCCCGACCAATTTTGGCCGGGTTTTTTTTGCGGTATCGACGGTGATGCTGAATAAAGTTTGAGGTTGTCCGGATTGCGCTCGAATTCTCAGGAAGCTTA
>NZ_JAUBVF010000016.1:48925-97305 GCF_036705685.1 Microcoleus sp. AT3-A2 | reverse complement strand
TCCTGAAAGAGGTGCTGTGAGGCGGGAGATTAAATTAGTAGATGCACCCTGATTAATTAACTCCCGACCAATTTTGGCCGGGTTTTTTTTGGCGATCGCACGCCCTCACCACAAATTTTCGCAAATTCGGCCAAAGTGTCCTGAAAGAGGTGCTGTGAGGCGGGAGATTAAATTAGTAGATGCACCCTGATTAATTAACTCCCGACCAATTTTGGTTTGGGGTTTTTTTTTGAGCGATCGCAAGCTGAGCCACAAATTATCGGAAATTCTGCCAAAGTGTCCTGAAAGAGGTGATATGAGGCGGGAGATTAAATTAGTAGATGCACCCTGATTAATAAACCCCAGCCAATTTTGGCCGGGGTTTTTTTTGCTCGAAAGCTGGATTAGCCGATCGACCTACAACACATCAAAAGACTGCACCTCAAGAACCGGGCCGATCATAGCAAAAGTCATCACATCCTTACGCACTTCACCTTTAACACTGACTTTCAAACCAGCTTTTTTCAAATCAGAAGGAGCATCCTTAAGTTCGTAAGTTTCCCCATCTTCGCCGACCAAAGCCCAGGTACCGGGACCCAATCCTTTGCGTTCAATTACACCTTTGACAGTAATACTCATGCCGATCGCACCTCTGTTTTAATTGCTAAACGTGCCAATCCAAAACACAGTAAAGCATTGACAATCAAGAATGTTTGTGATAGCAAACCTGTACCCAATCCCCAGACTGCGGGAGACACAAAAGCATTCACCGCTAAACTGCTGGCAAAACCGATTGAAATTGCGATCGCGATCCACTTCCACTGTTGATGTCCCAACAGCAAAGCAATCAAAATCCCAGGAATCAAAACGCTAGCAAAAAAGGGATTCAGCATACTGCTGCCATTAATTGCGCCGCCGAGTTCGGGAATAGAACTGCCCATCACCCGCAGAGGCCACTGCGGCAAGTCAAATACAAACAAGTTCCGCAGGAAAAAGAACCCTGAACTACCAGCCATCAAGCCGCCGGAAAAGCCCCAAGTCCACTGGAACGGAAAATAATTCCGCAAAAAGAAAGCCAGCAGGTAAGAACCGAGCACCATTGCAATTTTAGGCAACAGGGCGACTGCACCGCCGTCAATCCAAAAGCGGGGGTTGAGATACCCGTTATCGCGCAGCCAGCGGAAGAAATCGCGGAAGTTGATTTGTCCGCGCTGGGCTAGCTGAACTGCTGCGGCTGCGTCTAGGTGTCCTGAACCAAAATGGTTTAACGGATCTTCAGTGACAGTTCGCGAGGACTGCAAGAGTACGCTGCGAATTTCGTCTGGTTCTGTGATACCGGAAGCCTTGACAAGGGCTGCAACGGCTGCAACGTGGGGAGAAGCCATGCTAGTGCCTTGGTAGCCTTCAAAGACTTCGGCGCCGGTTTCCGGGTCGATCGTACTTTGCAGGATCTTGCCCATTTCAGAACCGCCGGGGGCTGCAATATCAACCCCTGCGCCGAAATTGGAATAAGTGGCTTTTTCGTCGTCGGGGCCGAGGGCGGAAACGCCGATGACGTGGGGATAGCGGGCGGGATAGGAAGCAGAACTGTCGCCGGAGTTGCCGGCGGCTGCGATGATGACAACGCCTTTAGAGTGGGCGTAGTCGATCGCCTCTTCCATTAGCTGACTTTCGCCACCGCCACCTAAACTCATGTTGATGACATCTGCGCCGTTGTCAGCAGCAAATTTGATCGCTTCGGCGATGTCGGAAACCGTGCCACCACCGCTGCCGCCTAACACTTTTAGCGGCATTAAAGCTGCTTCGTAGGCAATGCCCGCAACGCCGTAATTGTTGTTAGTTGATTGGGCGACTGTACCTGCGACGTGAGTACCGTGGCCGTTGTCATCGTAGGCTTCGGCGCGATCGTTTACAAAGTCGTAGCCCGGTACAAATTTGGTTTCTTTTAAGTCAGCGACTGGAGTAATACCCGTGTCAATTATCGCTACTGTTGTGCCGCTGCCTTTGGTTTCGTTCCAGGCAGATTCTACATTGATGCTGCGGAGATTCCACTGCTTGGTATACATGGGGTCGTTGGGAATCTCGAAAGCGCTGTAGACGTAGTTAGGTTCAATGTATTCGGTATCTTTAGCCAAATTTGATTTTCTCAGGGCGTTTAGCAAAGTGCGATCGCCCTTAACTACATATACATTGTCGCCCGCTGAGAATTCGCTGTTGAGTTGGGGTGCGACTTGGTACTGTTGGGCGATCGCATTTACTTCTTTCGCAATCTCAGCAGCACCCAAATCTTCGCGGAAATCAAGCACAATCGAGTCGTAAGTGCCTTGAGTAGCAAGTCCTGGGAAATTAGAAATCGCCCAGCCGAGCCCGATTAAAAATAAGCACAGAAGGAAAAACTTTTTCATAGCCGATCGTCCGTTTAGGGAAGGCGTGTTCACCACAATAACCCAATTTTCACCGCCAGCGCCAGTTTTCCTTGCTGCGACTTGTGGATATCTCCCACGCGAGCGTTTGGTAGTTTTCGGCAGTGGCTGTTGCTAGAACCAAAATTGCTCTAATTTCTAGTTTAAATTGCAGAGCAAGTTTGAGGAGTTCAATTAATTGTATCATTAGAGAAGATGACAAACAGAACAAGCGAGTATTTTCAACAAGGGTATCGCATGGAAAGAGGTTTAATGTGGCTGCCGCTGCTGGCAATTTTTATTTCTCTAGCTTGGGCTGGATGGAACGAGTATCAAAAGCTGGAAGCGTATCGCGTCTGGGCAGAACAATTCGCTAAAGCCAAGTACGATATTTATGCTGTACTCGGTCAGCAAGAAGACAGTTTAACTTGGGGAAAACCTACTCGCAGCGGGCCAGTAAATTTGCAAACTTTTTCTTTAAAAGACGTGCAATCGCTGCGGTTGTTAGTCAACTCTCAGGCAGTTGATTTAGAGTCGCCACCGAATTCGGGAAGTCCAATCGCCCTCGAATTTTTGTTGAAAGATGCTGCTGCGGTGCAGGTTCCTTTTACAGAAATTCCTCTAGCGACTAAATGGGGAAAACACTTGCAGCAAGAATTGCAGCGCTTTAGGTAAAAACACTCTCCGGCGGGGCAGCGTATCAGATATAAACTCGGCTACTTGAAGTTACAAAAGTCTGTAAAACTGGTAGTAGAAATAGAACTTACGCAACAAATCTTTTAAACCGCCCTCTATAGGGGTAAGGCGCGCACGGATCACCCGGAGGACATGAGTTCTTGCAGTAAGTAGTAGGAGTAGTGTCCCCGTGCCTAGCCCGCTCGTGTTCCGTACGTACCTTACCGTTAAAGTTATTGACCGTAAGCATCCAGGATACAAGCCCCCGGATTCATCGGTCCAGAAATAAAAAATCTGTATCCCATCAACAAGCCCCCGAATTTATCTGTGGGGTCAATGCTTCAATCTAAAATCTAAAATCTAAAATCTAAAATAGATTGACCAGCGCGTCCTAAAACAGCTAAATTGCCAGCCCCCAAATCTGCGGAATGCAAACACAAGAATTTTTACAGCGCTATCAACAGGGAGAGCGCAACTTTGGTCACATTGACCTCAGTGGCGCTAGTTTAAGCGGTGTTAACCTGCGAGAAATAGACCTCACTGGTGCTAACTTGACCGGTGCTAATTTGAGCTGGTCTTTTTTGAGCAATGCCAAGTTGATAGGGGCTTGTTTGCGCCGCGCGGATCTCCGCAGTGCGGGGCTGGCTGGGGCGAATCTGAGCGGGGCAAATTTGAGCGGGGCAAATCTTGCTAAAGCGGATTTGCGCCTTGCTTGTTTGGAAGCAGCAGAACTCAATTGGGCCGCGTTCCCCGAAGCGGATTTGGGCGGTGCTAATCTTCAAGGAGTTAAATCTGACCAAATTAATTTTGCCGGGGCTAAACTCGACGGCGCGAAGTTGATGGCGGCGGAATTGATGGAGGCGAATCTAAACCGCGCCAGTCTTGTTGGTGCTAATTTAACGGGTGCTAATTTGCGGGAAGCGCATTTGGTGGAAGCGAATTTGCGATCGGCAATTTTAATCGGTGTAAATTTGATTGAAGCTGACTTGAATGGCGCTCAAATGCGATCGGCAAATCTGACGGGCGCTGACTTGCACCGAGCTGTGCTGGCGGGGGCGGATTTGACTGAGGCGGTGCTGGATAACGCTGATTTGAGTCGAGCTAATCTGGCGGGTTCTTATTTATTGAAAGCGAGTTTTAAGAAGGCGCTTTTGCTGCGAGCTAACCTGCAAGGAGTGTATTTGCTGCGGGCGGATTTGAGCGAAGCTAATTTGCGAAGTGCTGATTTGCGGAAAGCGGATTTGAGCGGCGCTTATTTGATGGATGCGATTTTGGGTGAGGCGGATTTAAGAGAGGCTTGTTTGATTGAGTGCCGTTTGATTCGGACGAATTTGGAGGGGGCGCAGCTTACGGGTTGCTGCATTCAAAATTGGCAAGTTCAAGATGTCGATCTGTCGAGAGTTGACTGCAGCTATGTTTTTACTCAGTTTGATTATACTGCGAAAGTTGCGGCAAATCGCTTGCCGGTCGATCGCGATTTTGAGTCGGGGGAATTGGGGCGGCAGCATCAAGAGGACAGTTCGATTGTGAAGGTGTGTTTTGAGGAAGCTCCAAATTGGGAGGCTTTGGTTTTTACGCTGCGTCGGGTGGAGTTGGAAAGCCACCAACTTAAATTCAACGTTCAATTTTTTGAGTCTGCGGGAGAACAAAATTTACTGAGGCTGAGCGCGAACCGTTTGGTGAACGGCAAGATTTTGGGCGATCGTATTTTGGAGCTTTATCCAGATATCTTGGAAAAGGTTTTAGCCAAGGAGGCTGAAATTTTGAGTTTACTCGACTTGGCTATTCCTAGTAAGAGTGTGGAGCCGGTGGAGCCGAGTCACAAGGAAATATTGCTCAGAAGACAGGAAATCTACCAGCGGATGATCCGCCAAATTTCGTTTATTTTGATGTCTCAGACGCCGGATAAATTCTCCGAAAGTGTGCAGCGGCTGTTGGATTATTTGAAGCAGCAAGGTATCCCGACAGAGCAGATTCAAAAGAAAGTCATCAGTCAGGCGATCGTGCAGCGGGCGAAGCAAGACCCGGTTTTTCGGGAACAGTTGCTCACGTGGGAGAAAACGGCGTCCGATCGCGTTCGCGGTTCGATGATGGGGGAAGCGGTGCGGTTTGCGATCGGTCTTTTATCAGAATAAATCGATATGTGCGATCGCTGATGAGGGAGGCTTTCTATGCGATATTTTAATTAGGATTTTGATACAGTGCGAGCATCTTGCTCGCGAGATAAAAATTGCTCGCGGGAAAGAATTGCTCGCGAGATAAAAATTGCTCGCGGGAAAGAATGGCGGTCGGAAAAATTCAGTGCGAGCATCTTGCTCGCGAGGAAAGAATTGCTCGCGAGAAAGAATTGCGGTAGGAAAAAATCAAGGTTGGCCGCGAGCGGGAGGCTCGCACTGTTTCGATTCCGGCGCGAGCGAGACGCTCGCACTGTTTCCACTCTGGCGCGAATTTCGATTCCGCCGCGAGCGAGACGCTCGCACAGCTTGTCAAATCAAACATTTTCCCAGAAAAAATGATATTTTTGAGGTGTGTCTGACAAGTTTGCTTTGACAGGATTTTGTTTGATATATTCCCAAGTATTAATAAAATGTTGGCGGTTGCTAATAATTTCATCGTGTCGCCCATCTTGCCAAACTTTACCGATATGCTTCATTACTTTCGGAATTTGTTTAGAACTGAAGCCTTTAATACTGTGAATAAGACTACCAATTGACCAGTATTGCAAGTCAGACTTACGAAAAGGCTGAAGCAATAAATGTACATGATCGGGCATAATAACGGCAGCAAATAGTTGATATCTTTTGTTGTGAAAGTGCAAGGTAGAATCTAGAACAACTTGTCGAGCTTCGGGAGTTAATTCTAGTCTTTCCCAGGTAACGAATGTTATGAAATAGATATCTTTGGGTAGCGGTAATTGAAGGAATTGCTGTTTGAATGACATGGATTTACCTCACATTTATTAGGGTTTTGATAGAGTGCGAGCATCTTGCTCGCGAGGTAAAAATTGCGGTAGGAAAAATTCAGTGCGAGCATCTTGCTCGCGAGGTAAAAATTGCGGTAGGAAAAATTCAAGGTTGGCCGCGAGCGAGACGCTCGCACTCTTTCGAGAAGGGGAAAAATTCAAGGTTGGCATCGAGCGGGACGCTCGCACTCTTTCGAGAAGAGGGAAAATTCAAGGTTGGCATCGAGCGGGACGCTCGCACTGTTTACCAGTCTTGGCTGCGTAGCCGGCGACCCGCTAATGCCCGCACTTGCTCTTCTGCGTCGGAAACTGCAAGAGCTCGCAACAACGGCACAACTCCCGGATTTTCGGGATAATGTTCGATAATCGCTTCGAGTGCTGTAAATCTGGGATTGTAAGGAAAAGAACCGTTTTGATTGTCAACATCGCTCAAAGCTCGATCGCGCAAAAACTCAAACATTCCCGGCTCGTCTTTCCATCCCCGCATTAACTCTACCAGGGCGATCGCCCGTACCTGCGAATCTTCATCTTTTTGAGCTCTACTTTTGAGCCACTCGAAAGTTTGAGACTGATTTGTCCACCCCCGCGCTAACTTTTGCAAAGCGATTTGCCTGACAGCGGGACTCTCATCCCCCTCTGCTTTAGCCTCCAGCAGCATCCAAGTTTCAGGGTTGTCTGGCCAGTTGTAAGCGAGTTCAAGCACCGCCGCTTGCCGCACCAGCGCCTCCCCAGAATCGAGCTGAATTTTCAGCCAAGACAAG
Organism: Microcoleus sp. AT3-A2; assembly: GCF_036705685.1. Lineage (NCBI taxonomy): Bacteria > Bacillati > Cyanobacteriota > Cyanophyceae > Oscillatoriales > Microcoleaceae > Microcoleus > Microcoleus sp. AT3-A2. The sequence goes on along the minus strand of NZ_JAUBVF010000016.1, from coordinate 90,526 downwards.
GTTTCCGGGTCGTCGGGCCACCCCCGCACGATCGATCGTACCAGCACGCTCAGCAGGTGAGAATCTTGCTCAGACTCGACCAGGCTTTTGAGGAAAGGCAGCGTCTCGCCCTGGTGAGACCAGCGTTTTGCGATCTCTTCCACCGCCGTTTCTCGGACGTTGAGGTGTCTGTCGGACTCGGCGAGATTTTGCAACCAGCCAAAGACTTCGAGACTGCCTGATGCCAGTGCGGCGACAGCCTCCACTACTACTTGCCGCACAGTCCAGTAATCCTCAGAATCAGCTATTTTTTGCAGCAGGGGCAGGGTTTCTGGGTGATCGGGCCAACCTGCGGCTATCTGTTGTAGGGCTATTTCGCGCAGGTCGGCGTCGCGATCGCCCAATGCTATATTTTTCAAAAAAGTCAGAGTTTCGGGGTTCCTGGCCCAGCCAGAGGCAATTGCTTGCACTGCTGAGCGCCGGACGCTCGAACTCGCGTCGGACTCGGCTTTAGTTTTCAGCAGCGGGTAAATGTCGGGTTCGTCGGGCCAGTGCGAAGCCAATTCTTCTAAGGCTGCTGTCCGCACTTCTTTGCTGCTATCGGATTCGGCTAGGGTTTTCAGCAGCAGGCCAACGTCGGCTGCGGCGGGCCAGCCCGCTGCCAACTCCCGCACCGCTACGGTTCGCAGGATAGAACTTCCTGTCTGGGCAAGGTTTTTGAGCAGGGAGGCCGTGCCTAAAAGGCTGTGCCAACCTCTGGCTATTTCTTGCCACGCACAGACTCGCACTCCCAAATTTTCGTCGGATTCGGCGGCCTTCCTCAGCAGCAGCAAGGTATCTGTGCGATCGGGCCAATTAGAGGCAAACTGTTCGAGTGCTGCGGTGCGAACTGCGGGACTTTGATCTGACTGAGCCAGGGCACTCAGCAGCGACAAGGTATCGCTCGTGTCTGGCCAACCACAAGCCATTTCTCGCACACAGGTCGATCGCACTGCCCAGCTTGGATCGGATTTGGCGAGTTTTTTGAGCATCAGGTAAATTTCTGGCTGGTCTGGCCAACCACGGGCTATTGCTTCGACTGCTGTGGCTCGGACTTCGCCACAGTCGGTGGAGTGAGCGAGTATTTTCAGCCACGGCAGGGTTTGCGGGTCGTTTTTCCAAGTTTGGGCGATCGCCGTGATCGATCGATTGCGAATTTGATAAGTTTCCTGCAATTCCTGAGCGCTTTGGTAAAGAATCAGGAAACCCGTACCGTATTGCGATAACTTTTTTAAAGCGTTTAACAGTTTTTTTTCGGTTTTTTTATTAACATCATTTTTCACTTTTGACAGGCATTGCGCTGCTAAAAACAAATTAATAAATTTTTCTTGTTGACCGTTTTGAGCTGTGAGATATTCTATAATTTGGCTCGCTGTTTCTTTGTCGAGCTTAGCTGCAATTTCTCTGAGGACTTCGTGCAAAGATTCGTCCCGCCAGTGCTGGCCGAAAACTTGTATGTTGAGTTCGCCCCAAGTCAGTTGACCGATTTTGAGTTGGGCATGGATTAACTCTGCTACAGTCTGGGGATTATTGTTGGAAACAAGTTTTTTTAACAACATACCGATACACTGCCCCCTGAAGTTTGTTTGCATTGACAATCATCGCATCAGCTCGGATATTAGTTGAGATTTTTTTGAGCGAGCCTGGAGTATGGAACCAATCGACTCTATTTTATACGAAAAATACTGAGTCGGGAGGGCCCCAATGGAAAATCCGCCAGCACCCACAGGAATGTTAGGTGGTGGCGGATAGCGATCGAACAGTTAAGCCGCTGAATCTAACTAACAGCTAGTTGGACGCGATCGGCTACAACCCGAACCGAAAAAGTAGGAATCTTTACCGTTTCATCATCCAGACATTGCCCGGTAGTGAGACTAAAGTTTTGCTTGTAAATGGGAGAAGCAACTTTGAGAGTGCCGTTGCGATCGCCCACAATTCCCCGCGACAAAACAAAAGCTTTGCTAAACGGGTCGTAATTGCTGAGCGCATAAACTTCATCTCCGTTTCCCACTCGGAAAATCGCCACTTGTTCGCCTTTAACTAAAGCGCAAACTCCAGTATAAGGGGCGATCGCATCCAGAGAACACACATCAACCCAAGTTGTTACTGTATCCGAAACTTGTAATGATTGAACCATCTTCTTTTCCTGTTATTTTACTTCAATCTCATTCCCAGTCTCCGGCTGGGAACGTAGGTTTCGAGGCTCTGCCTCGCCTCGCGGAAGGAGGCATAGCCTCCCGGAATTCATTCCCAGGCTCTGCCTGGGAACGAGATTAATACTCTTGTCCCCCCCTTATTAAGGGGGAGTAGGGGGCAAGCTAAGGGGGGATCGATTATTCCGAAACTCCAGCCAGAGCCTTTTCATGTTCGTTAGCCGGCCGCGTTTGTCCCCGTTCCGCAACACGAACAATACTCGGATCAGGCAAATCGGAATTCACAAAATGCTGGAACCGCTGCACCTTTTGTGGGTTTTCAATCGTGGTTTTCCACTCACATTGATAAGTATTCACTAAATGTTCCATCTGCGCTTCTAATTCAGCACAAATGCCCAGAGAATCCTCAATTATTACCTGTTTCAAGTATTCAATCCCGCCCTCAAGTTTGTTCAACCAAGTAGCAGTTCGTTCCAATCTGTCGGCCGTGCGGATGTAGAAAACCAAGAATCGATCGATATACTTAATCAGGGTTTCCTTATCGATATCCGTCGCCAGCAAAACCGCGTGCTGCGGCTTAATTCCGCCATTGCCGCACACGTACAAATTCCAGCCGTTTTCCGTAGCAATGATCCCAAAATCCTTGCTTTGAGCTTCCGCGCATTCGCGAGTGCAACCAGAGACAGCAGATTTGAGCTTGTGGGGCGATCGCAAACCGCGATACCGCAATTCAACCTCGATCGCCAAACTCGTTGAATCCTGCACCCCAAAGCGGCACCAAGTGCTACCCACACAAGATTTTACAGTACGCAGAGCCTTACCGTAAGCGTGTCCCGACTCAAATCCCGCATCAATCAACCGACGCCAAATATGCGGCAATTGATCCACACGAGCTCCAAACAAATCAATCCGTTGCCCGCCAGTAATTTTAGTATAAAGCCCAAAATCCCTGGCAACTTCACCTAAAACAATCAACTTATCCGGCGTAATTTCTCCCCCCGGTATTCGCGGCACCACCGAATAAGTACCGTCGCGCTGAATGTTTGCCAAAAAGTAATCGTTCGTATCTTGCAAACCGACGTGAGACTTCTCTAAAATATGGTCATTCCAAGTAGAAGCCAGCATCGAACTAACAGCAGGCTTACAAATTTCGCAGCCCTTACCTTTGCCGTGTCTTTCAATCAACTCCTCAAAGGTTTTAATCTCTTGAGAACGCACTAAATGGTATAATTCTTGACGAGAATATTCAAAGTGTTCGCAAAGATTATTTTTGACTGCAAACCCAGCTTTCTTCATCTCCGACTTGAAGATATCCGTCACTAAAGGCACGCAGCCGCCGCAGCCCGTCCCAGCTTGAGTGCATTTCTTGACGCTGGCAACATCGGTTAAATTATGATCGCGAATCGCTGCACAAATCTGCCCTTTGGTAACATTATTGCAAGAACAAATCTGAGCAGAATCCGGCAAACTGTCTACTCCAAAACCCGCCGCTGCTCCCCCTTCTCGCGGTGGCATTAACAAATCTTCGGGATGCGGCGGCAGAGCAATTTCATTTTGCATGAATTGCAGCAAAGTGCCGTAAGCCGAAGCATCTCCCACGAGAATTCCGCCTAAAATCCGGCTGCCGTCTTGATTTAAAACTAATTTTTTGTAAATGCCTTGGAAGGTGTCAGCGACAACAATTTCTTTAGCATCGCCCGACTTGGGAAAGGGATTTCCAAAACTAGCGACATCCACCCCCAATAATTTGAGTTTAGTGGACATATCCGCACCTGTAAAAGTGCTTGTGGGACGGGCATCTTGCCCGTCATCCGCTACACGGCTCAAAATATCTACTGCTACGCTTGCCATTGTATACCCAGGCGCAACTAAGCCGTAGATGCGGTTTTGATAAAGCGCGCATTCTCCGATCGCATAAATGTCAGGATCGGAGGTTTGGCAGCTATCATTAATCAAAATGCCACCGCGTTCTCCTACTTCTATACCGCAACTTCTGGCAATTTCGTCGCGGGGGCGAATGCCAGCAGAAAACACAATCATATCTGTTGCCAATTCCGAACCGTCAGCAAACAGCATTTTAGTAACTTTGCCATCTTCACTGACAATTTCTGTGGTAGATTTGCTGGTATGAACCGAAACCCCCAAATCTTCTATTTTGCTGCGGAGAATTGCCCCGCCAATTTCGTCAACTTGCACGGGCATCAGCCGCGATGCAAACTCAACAACGTGAGTTTTTAGACCCATATTTTGCAGAGCATTAGCACACTCTAGACCTAACAAACCACCGCCAATTACTACACCAGTTTTGCAGTTTTTAGCGTAATCGGACATCGCTTCCAGGTCGTCAATTGTCCGGTAAACAAAAGTTCCTGTAGCGTCTTTGCCTTTAATTGATGGCACAAATGGATAGGAACCGGTGGCCATAACAATTTTGTCGTAGGGAACTTCTAAACCGTTGGCTGAAGAGACTATTTTTTGTTCCCGATTAATGCCGACTGCTTTGTCGCCGATGTGAAGCTTTATGTCATTTGTGTGATAAAATCCAGGTGCAACTAAAGATAAATCTCCCGCTGTTTTGCCAGAGAAAAATCCGCTGAGGTTTACGCGATCGTAAGCAACGCGCGGTTCTTCACAAAAAGTAATTAAATTCCAGTGTTTGGCAGCATCCGAGCTGACCATTAACTCTAGGAACTTGTGACCTACCATGCCATTGCCGATTACAATGAGGTTTTTTTTGGCTGTCATTAGAATCTCTTTTATCCCGTTTATCAGTCGTTGGGTTTATTAATATAAGACTTTATTGTAAATTTTTGTACTTATATATACAAAAAATGGATGTTTATGCAATTGTCGAATACTCCCGATTGCATTTTTGCATGATGTGTGCGATTTTAGATTTTAGATTTTAGATTTTAGATTTTAGATTTACTCTACAGTTAATTTGGGTGGGTCAGTCGATTTTAGATTTTAGATTTTAGATGTACTCCACAGTTAAGTAGGATGCGTCAAGTAAGTCTTTTTGACAAAAGGATTAACATTTTACTGTGACGCAGCTTACTGTTTTATAATTTTTAATTATTATTTAAGCTCCCATGCCCGAATACTGCTTCAATCCCTGTCGCCACAGCCAGCGATTCCACACAAAAAACACCGCACTCCAACCCAACATTACCAACAAACCGCGGCCTAGATCTACGGGTAATCCTATCAAGATAGAAGCGGGAAAATGAATCAAATAAGGAAACGGCGTCCACAAAACTACTTCGCGCACCGATGCGGGAAACACTTCTAGCGGCGCGATAAGTCCCGATAAAAACAGGTAAATTAAAAACCAGAATTGCTCGATCGCACTTGCCCTCTCCAGCCAAAAAGCAAACAGCGCAAAGGTATACTGTATCAAGAACCGCAAGCAAAAAGCCAAGACGATAACCAACAAAAACAGCAAAAACCTACCCAAACTCGGCAGCCAAAAAGCCTGCGGGTAAAGTGCAAAAAACAGCAGCACTAATCCGCATACAAAGGGCAGCCTCGCAAACCTTTCGGAAACGTGAGATGCGAAGTGGTGCCATACGGGATCGAGAGGTTGCAACAATCTATTAGATAGCCTGCCTTGCACTACTTCCTTTTCAAACTCCCAAATTACCCAAACTACATTTGTTTGCCTGACAATGAAAGCCGCTAAAAAATAACGGGCAAAGTCGATCGAATTCAGCCCAAATTGACCATTTTTGGCCGCCTGCATCCAAACACCCATCAAGATAAACGGCAAAGCTCCCGACAGCGCCCACAAAAACAATTCCGCCCGGTATTCGAGCATATAAGCGTAGTAGGTAACTAGCAAAGTTTTAGCGATTTTGATGAATTTTGTCATATCAATTGTAGATTTATTTTTTGGGGTTAGCAACGGGCAAGATGCCCGTTGCACAAAACATTGAAACTCTAGTGGAACAGATATCTTGCCTGTTATGGAGAATGAACAAAGCCATAAACATTACACTTTTCCCGTGCGAAAAACTCGACCAATTACCTCTTCAATTGGCGGATCGGTAACAGTCAAATCTATCACGTCCAAGTCCGCCAAAATCTTCGCCACGCTCACCGTCAGCTCTTCCCTTTTCACCAAAAACCGCACCGATTGTCCCTCAATAGATTCTACATCCCCGTAAGCAAAAGCACTATCTTTTGCCAGCGGTTGAGCTAATTTTACCTGAACTTCCCGATAAGGCGCAAACCTATCGAGTAATCCGTCTAAACTGCCATCATAAACTAATTGCCCTTCATGAATCAATAAAACGCGCTTGCATAAAGCAGTAATGTCAGCCATGTAATGACTCGTCAACAGCACCGTTGCTTGATAGCGCTCGTTATATTCTCGCAGAAATTGCCTGACGCTAAACTGTGCGTTTATATCCAAACCTAAAGTCGGTTCATCTAAAAATAATACCTCCGGTTGGTGCAGCAGAGCCGCCATCAGTTCCGCTTTCATTCGTTCGCCTAAAGAAAGCTTTCTTACCGGCTGATTTAACTTGCCTTCTAGTGACAGCATCTCTGTCAATTCTCCGACTCGCCGTCGATAATCTGCATCGGGAATGCCGTAGACTGCGGCATTAATTCGCAGAGAGTCAAGCACGGGTAAATCCCAAATTAACTGCTGTTTCTGCCCCATGACTAACGTGATTTTTTGCAGAAAATCTGCTTCCCGACGAAAAGGAGTACGATCGCACACACTCACCATACCCGCAGACGGATAAATCAAACCCGTCAGCATTTTCAGCGTAGTAGTTTTGCCCGCACCGTTAGCACCTAGAAACCCCACGACTTCCCCCGGTTCAATACTGAAAGAAACGCTCTCAACTGCTTTGATATTGCGGTAACTGCGACTAAAAAAGTGTCGCACTGTTCCTTTAAGCCCCGGTTCTTTAATCGCTACCGGATAAACTTTGCTCAAGTCTTCAACTAAGATAATTGGCATCGGCTCAAATTTTAACTTTTATTTTAATCTAGGGTATTTCCATCAGGCTTGTGCCAAGATGGAGCGATCGACCTGTCTAGTAGGGTGCACCAGCGATTGCTCGATCGCGAGTGAGAAAGTAACTGTGTTCTGCCGCACCCTACTAAGCTGTAGAATATTGCACAATATCCATGCTCACATCGCACAAAGTTTACAACTATGGTACTCACCCCAGATAATTCAGGCATCTCTCGTTTGGTAGGAGACAATTCTCCTGAAAATATTACACTTGCACCAGGACAACTTGCTAGTTTTCCTGGGGGACTTTGGATGGTGGGCGGCAATGATACTGTCAGGGGCTCGTCAGATGCAGAACGGATTTTCGGCAACGATGGTAAAGACAGTCTGTTAGGCGGTGTCGGCAATGATTCTATTTACGCCGGCAAAGATGATGACGATGTTTTGGGAGAAACTGGCGACGATTTCTTGACAGGAGATAGAAATAGCGATTTCCTTGATGGGGGTGCGGGAAATGATTTGCTGCGCGGAGGACAAGGTGTTGATTTGTTAGTGGGCGGAGACGGCAACGATACTTTAATTGGCGACAGAGAGGTGGATATTTACCAAGGTGGTGCAGGGAATGATATATTTGTTTTTAGAGTCGATCAAGCGGGAATCAGAGTATTTGGGGTTGAAGTTCCTGACGCGGTAATTGTAGATTTTGATAAGTCTAGCGATTCGATTGGAATTAGTGTGGAATTTACCAGCAGCAATATCTCCTTGGAAGAGGTAAGTTATAGCTTGAACGATCCGAGACTGCTGCTGATCGATCCTACAACTATAACGGGGGGAACGAGTTTGTTAGCCAAGGGTGGCATCTCGCAGCAAAGTCTCGATCCCGATGGCAACGGCCGTGTGGAAGCTACTAATATTAGATTCGGTTTTACTAATGCTTTGTTAGGTACTGTTTTGAATGTGACCCCAGCCGATTTAAACGGTCGTTTTATTAATGCTAATTCTTTGCTTTAATTCGTTGCTTATATATCTATAGTAGGGTGCGCTAGGCGCACCTTACCCATTAACCATTATCTAACTCACTGTCAAAACTGCGCGATAGCGTACTTGATTGTCGCGGACTTTCTGAATTGCTTCATTCGCTTGTGCGATCGCAAAAACTTCGACAATCGGCTCAATCTCAAACTTCTCTGCAATTGCCAGCATTTCATTAATCATAGCGCGACCGCCGATGAGAGAACTCACAATTCGGCGTTGCTTCACCAGCAGCGAAAATAACGGAATGCTCAAAGGTTCGTCGGGAACTCCCACAAAAGCAAGCGCACCGTTAGAATCGAGAAAATCAATGTACGGAACCCAATCTAAAGCAGCAGGAACAGTGCTCAACAAAATATCTAATTTGCTGCTGGGGGCTTTAGGAACTTCGCCTTTTCCTACTACAATAGCTTCGTCCGCCCCCATTTTATGTGCAAATTCTGCCTTATCTTGGGAAGTAGTAAAAACTGTAACCCGGTTGCCTAATTTTTTCGCAAATTGCACCGCCATGTGTCCCAAACCACCGATGCCGAGAATGCCAATTTCTTGGCCAGAACTCATCCCCCCATTTCGCAAACCGGCGTAAACCGTAGTTCCGGCGCACAACAGCGGCCCCGCTACGTTGGAATCGATGCCTTTGGGAATAGGAAAAGCAAAGCGGGAATCTACCATCAAATAATCGGCAAAACCGCCGGGGCCTGTAACAATTAATCCCTGGTTTTCATCGCAGAGATTTTCGTTACCGCGCAAGCAGTCGCAGCACTGCAAACAAGACGACCTTTGCCAACCGACACCAACGCGATCGCCCACTTTCAAATGAGTCACTTGCGGCCCTATTTCTGCCACTTCTCCGATAACTTCGTGGCCGGGAACGAGGGGATATTTGGATTGACCCCAATCGTTGTCAATCATGTGCAAGTCAGAGTGACAAATGCCGCAGCTTAACACTTTTATAAGGCATTCATGTACTTTTGGAGGTTCGACATCGAATTTGTATTCTTCAAGCAATCCGCCTGTTTTTTTAACTGCTAGTGCTTTGATTTGCATTGTGTATTTCCTGGTTTGTTTGCCATTATAGTGTTCGGGCCGCTTTCCCAGTCTCTTTCTTTAGTTGTATATATTCAAGGGAAGCTTCAACTAGGAATCAGGCGCGTTACTAATAATTTGTCCGGTGCGCCCTGGGTACTTTACTAATTACCAATTATCCATTACTAATTAGTCTCACAACTTGCCTTTTTCCATTGCCCACTGCATCAAACCGGGGAACAACCGATAAGCTTCCGATGCCAAAAAAGCAGGGCCGACGGTAACTTCTGCACGCTGATTTTTCACAGCATCCCAGATAGCTTTAGCAATATCTTCTGGCTGAGTTGCCCACTCAGATTTCAGCATTTTGCTCATTTGCTGGCGGCGCAATTCGACTGCGGGTTCGTCTCGATCGCGAAATTGAGCTCTTTCTAAAAAATCGCTGTTAATCAGGCCCGGATGCACGGCGCAAACGTGAATACCTTGAGGCGCTAATTCCAATCGCAAAGTTTCTGTTAAACCGGTTACTGCATATTTGCTGGCACAATAAGCAGTCATTTGAGGCAAAGGCATTTTGCCACCAATGGAACCCACATTGACTATTGTCCCTGTTTTTCGTTGCAAAAAATGTGGCACAATTTCTTGAATTGTGTTAACGCATCCCCAAAAATTGGTATTCATTAATTGCTGCCAGTCTTCGGAGGTAGTGTGCTCGATCGCCCCCGTGAGACAAATGCCAGCATTGTTAACTAAAACATCGATGTTGCCGCAGGCATCTAGGGCTTTTTGGACGATCGCCCGCACTTGGTGAATGTCGCCAACATCCCCCGGAATAGCTACAGCGGAAGTGCCTTCTCGCTGCACTTGAGCCGCTGCTGCTGCCAATCTCTCTGGCTGGCGAGCTACCATAACTACATCGTAACCTTTACTGGCAAATAAAATTGCTGTTGCTTTGCCGCTTCCTTGAGAAGCGCCTGTAATCAAAACTGTAGGAGCCATAGATAGTTATAAATTGTAATATCAATTCCGGCTGAACCGGAATTAGTGTTGACTGTTGACTGTTGACTGTTGACTGTTAACTGTTGACTGTTGACTGTTGACTGTTGACTGTTGACTGTTGACTGTTGACTGTTAACTGTTGACTGTTAACTGTTTGAATAATACCGATGCAACCGGAAACGAGATGATTCGGACTTGTTTGATGTTGAATTTTGTAGGCGGGTTCGGAAACAATAATTGCCCGTAATATACAATTTCATAGACCCGCCCTGCCCCTACTATACATTAATATTTCTTGGATATGGGAATTTTTTAAGAATGGCGATCGGTTTTTTTTTAACGAACAACGAAGACGCGAAGGACGCGAAGGAAGAGAGGAGAAGAGAAGGGAAGAGAAAGTCTTCAGAAAGTGTTCAGCATTATGTGAAAATTGCTATATAAATTTTCCCAATGCCCAATGCCCGATGCCCAATGCCCAATGCCCAATGCCCAATGCCCAATTCCTAAAAAATGAATCTTCCGAAACAAGCACCTAATTGGTCGATCGCCCTAGTGTTAATTATTGGCGTTTTAGCCGTCTCAACTTCCTCCATTTTAATTCGTCTCGCTAACTTTTCAGCAGGGGCCAGCGGTTTGGGTTTCAGTCTGGTACTCGCGGCCTCTCGTCTGACTTTATCTGCTTTAATTCTGCTTCCGGCTTGGCGGAAAATTCAGTGGAACGCCCTGCAACCGGGAGCTCGGCGCTATGCTGCTGCTGCGGGTTTGTGTCTCGCCCTGCACTTTGCGCTCTGGATTACCTCACTTTCTTATACTTCGATCGCCGCCTCGACTGCCTTAGTCACCACTAATCCTGTCTGGGTAGCGCTGTTGTCGCGCTTCTGGTTCGGGGAAAAACTCAGCAAAATGTCGATCGCTGGCATTACTATAGCCCTGACTGGGGGAATGGCGATCGCTCTCGGAAGTGCGGGCGCAGCCGATGCTGGCAGCAGCCAACTGCTGGGCGATTTCCTTGCTCTGGCTGGTTCCTGGGCTGTCAGCTTGTATTTGCTGCTGGGCCGGGAAGCTCAGCGGCGGGGATTGGGAATTGGTGGCTATATCGCGATCGCCTATACTGTTGCTGCGATCGTCCTGCTGCCTCTCCCCTTCGCCTTCGGCACTACTTATACCAATTACCCCCACATTGTATATTTTTATATTTTGCTAACGGCCGCTTTGCCTCAGTTAGTCGGCCACACCATTTTGAACTGGGCCGTAATGCAGATTTCCCCAACTCTGGTAACTCTTGCCATCTTGTTTGAACCGGTTGGGGCGAGTTGGTTGGGTTATTTGCTGTTTGGGGAAGTGCCCGCGCCGGCGGTACTCGCAGGTGCTGCGGTGCTGCTGTTCGGGGTAGCAACCGCTACCGTCGGAGCAAAAAAAATTACTGTCAACAGTTAAGAGTTAACTGTTTTCGACATTGCCACTACAGTTGCCGTGAGTCAGAATAAAACAGATGAGCGCTTAAAAACCCCAATAACTCATCAGTGAAATATCGATTCAAAACTATCAAATGTCTGAGTAATAACTAATAATACTCGGCTGTCTTTAGGAGAATAAAATTATGCTGCCAGAACAACTACAGCGGATCATCGGCTACTTTATCGAAGAAGCCACAGAACAGATCCAAGTTATCGAACAAGGCTTGCAAGATCTGCAAAACACCGTGCCAGCTCCCCAAAGAATACACCAGCTCATCCGAGCTTCGCACTCGATTAAAGGGGGAGCAGCTATGCTCGGATTTAGCAGCATTCAACGCATTGCTCATCGGTTGGAGGATTATTTAAAGCTGCTCAGAGAATGTCCGATCGCTATTGATAGCAGGCTACAATCCCTCTTAACCGAAGTTTTTGATATTTTAACAGCCCTCGTGTCCAAGGTTTCTAAGGGTTTTGGGCTCAACCACGAAGACGCAAGCCAAATGCTCTCCCTCGCTGAACCGGTTTTTGACGAACTCGACGCTTACCTGAGATTGCGAATTCCCACTCGCCTGACTGTGAGAGCTACTACGGACGAACATATTCACGTTTTCTCCGGTTACTGCACCTCCCTGAGCGAATTTTCCTCGGCTATTGCTTCGCGCGTCGGTTTGCTCGGAGGCACTATTACGCGCCACGATCAGGATAGCCAGGGCCTACGCCTTTGTATTGACATTTACCTGCCGCCTTACACCAGGATCGAAAACATCCGCCAAGCTGTCGAACTCTCCGGCGCTATTATTGGGAATGTGCAGACGCAGCGCGACTTTTCGCTGCTGGCGACTGCGGATTATCCGCTTTACCAAAGTGCGATCGAACCTCCCGCAATTTGCATCGGATGCCGCTACTATTACGGCAGAAGCGACGGCGGCTACCTGCTCAACTGCACGATCCATCCCCGCGGCCCGGAAGCAGAAGATTGTCGCGATCGCGAACCGGAATAACCGCTGAGAACTCAGCCCTCGGAAGCACGATTTGCCACCCGAAAAACTCTTCTGAAACCAATATTTTCCCTAATTTTTTTCACATTACCCTCTGCCAAATTCTTTTTAAGTTCCTAGATAACTAGATATTTCTCTCTTAGACAACTAAATCCTTCTTCCTTCTGAAACCTCCCCTAAGAACTGATACCGCAACTCGAATTAATTGCATCATGCTTGCAGGATGAGCGATCGCCCAGACATTGATTGTCAGACAAGTGATTGCCATAACTAGCAAGATGTATGTCGGAGGCATTACTACCCCGATCGCGAACCAGGTAAAAACGTGAAATATCATTGCTGTAGCCCAAAGGCTGGCGACAACCACAGACGCCCAAATTTGTATTCGAGGTCGGTTTAGTGCTGTCAAAATCACTGTCTGTAAAGTAGTCAGCAAGTTTGCCGGAACTAAAAAGGCACAGATAGCTATGCAGTAGGTATGAGAAAATTCAGTAATTGTATTGAAGTCGAGCATCAGTCTAATTGTCCGGCCTGTTGGGTATACTTAAAGAGCTTAGCGTGACTTGACTTTCAGATCTTGTCACCCTTACCTTAACTTAAGATTTCAGTAAGTAGGCCGCTCTGGAGACGCATTTCTCTCCCCCTGTTCCGGCAGGCAAAATTTTACCACAAATATTAAAGTTTTGGGGGAATTATTAAACACACTTGAAGAATGGCAACAATTGCTATGATAATTAATATCGGGAAGCGATAGTATAGAAGAGCCAAGTGGGTAAAATTTATAGAAGGCTGAGGCGGCTTGAACAGCAACACATAGGGTAGGCTGATTTTCGACTCAATCATTTTGATGCGCTGACTCTCGGATGATTGATTCTCAGTGTCCGTCTAGGAATCGAGCCGTTATGCGATCGAACAATATGAGATTATTATGGAAAAGCCAATTTGCTCTCAAATCTCAAATCATTAGAACCCTCTCGAAATTTTACAGCGGAAGACAAAGAAAATGGATCTACAAATCACAATCCCCGCCCTCGAAGAAGTTGACTTGACAAACTGCGACAGAGAACCGATTCACATATCGGGGCTCATTCAGCCACACGGAGTGCTACTTGTTGTACGAGAACCTGAACTAGAAATACTGCAAGTCAGCGAAAATACGCAAGATTTGTTAGGAGTAGAGCCGGAAAGTGCGATCGGTAGAAATTTGAGCTTATTCTTCAATCGAGTTCAACTAAAAAAACTCAAGCTTTGTTTGTGTAATGAAAACTTAAAAACCGTTAATCCCATTAAACTTTCTGTCACAAACAAAGGTAAATATTTAGAATTTGACTGCATCCTCCACCGAGTAGAAGAAGTATTGATGGTCGAGTTGGAATTAGCCACCAACCCAGAAAATCTTTCTGTTTTTAGCTTTTATCATTCAGTAAGAGCCACTATCAGCAAAATTCAAAGCGCCCAAAATCTCAAGGAATTATCTCAAATAACCGTAGAAGAAGTTAGAAAAATATCCGGTTTTGATAGAGTCATGGTCTATCAATTTGACCAGGAAGGCAACGGCGCTGTAATCGCTGAAGACAAAGCAGAAATGCTGAGCCCTTTCTTAGGATTAAACTACCCAAGTTCAGATATTCCCAAACAAGCCCGACAACTGTATGCGTTAAATTGGCTGAGGTTAATTCCAGATATTAATTATCAACCAGTCCCCCTTGTTTCAGGAAATAATGCTGTCACGACCCAGCCCCTAAACCTCAGTTTCAGCGTATTGAGAAGCGTTTCTCCCATTCACATAGAATACCTGCAAAATATGGGCGTTGCAGCTTCGATGTCAATCTCATTAATCAAAGACAAAAAACTGTGGGGATTGGTTGCTTGCCACAACTATACCCCAAAACACCTCAACTATGAATTGCGCGCAGCCTGCGAATTTATCGGGCAAGTAATGTCCTTAGAACTGCAATCAAAAGAAGGAAACGAAGACTACGACTATAAACTACACTTAAAATCCATTCAAACCAAGATTTTTGAAGACATATCCACGTCCGAAAACCTGTCAGAAGTGTTAGTTAAATGTCAGCATAATTTGCTAGAAGCAGTCAACGCCCAGGGAGCCGCAATAGTATTTGGAGACAATTGCTATCAAGTAGGGCAAACACCTCAAGGAGAAGCGCTCAAATACTTAACTAATTGGGTGCAAGAGCATTTAAATAAAGAAATTTTTTATACAGACTCGCTCACCAAATGCTATCCAGAAGCTGAGGAATTTAAAGACACAGCCAGCGGGTGTTTGGCGATAGCAATATCGCCAACTCAGAAAATATACGTTTTGTGGTTTCGCCCGGAAGTAATTAAGACCGTAAATTGGGCGGGCAACCCCAACAAACCAGTTGAAACCGATGAAGATGGCAACCCTCGACTGTCTCCTCGGAAATCCTTCGAGCTGTGGAAAGAAAATGTGAGGTACAAATCGTTGCCTTGGAAACAATGCGAAATAGACGCTGCATTGGAACTGAAAAAAGCAATGATTAATATAGTGCTGTGTCAAGTCGATAAACTCGAAAAATTAAATACAGCACTAGAAGCATCAGTCGCCAGAGAACGGGAAAAAACTGCTAATTTAAAAACAGCGATGTCCGAGCTTAAGCGGGCGCAAACTCAATTGGTGCAAAGTGAAAGAATGTCAAGTTTGGGACAGTTGGTGGCGGCGGTAGCTTATGAAGTCACTAACCCGATTAACTTCATCTACGGCAATCTTAGCTATGCTAATGAATACAGTCAAAAAATGATCAATTTATTGCAGCTTTACGAGCAGCACTATCCGTCGCCTTCGCCAGAAGTTCAAGCACAAATAGAAGCAGTAGAATTAGAGTTCATAGTTGAAGACTTACCCAAGTTGCTGGGCTCAATGAAAGTAGGAGCTAACCGCATCCGCGAGATAGTTCAGTCGCTGCGAAACTTTTCTAGAATTGACGAAGCAGAGATTAAACCCGTTGACATTCACGACGGATTGGACAGCGCTTTGCTGATTTTGAGCAACCGACTCAAACCGAAGCCCGATCGCCCTGCAATTCATCTCATGAAAGAATATGGCTCTCTGCCTTTGGTTGAGTGTTACGCAGTTCAAATCAACCAAGTATTTATGAATGTACTGACAAATGCAATTGATGCTCTCGAAGATGCCTTTGTCAACAACAATTCATCGTCGCACTGGGGCGGCGAAGAACAGCCAGTTAAGTACGGACAAATTCGGATTGTGACTGAATTTTGTCCGGGAGAAAAAGCCGTAGCAGTTCGGATCAAGGACAACGGTTGGGGCATGGAAGAAAAAGTACGCCAGAAAATTTTTGAGCCTTTTTTTACCACCAAACAGGTAGGCAAAGGTGCGGGGATAGGTTTGGCGATTAGCCACGAAATTGCGGTAGAACAACACGGTGGCAAATTGACTTGCTTTTCAGCCCCCGGAGAGGGAACCGAGTTGATTATTGAGATTCCCTTGAGCCAAACTCATCCGACACCCATTGTCAAGTGAAAAAAAGTCCGCGCTAGCGAAGCTATCCCCAAGGCTAGGAAATCGCCCCAATTCAAAAATCGAAAATTCGATTAAAATACAAAAGCAGCTAAGTAGATTTGAGCCAATTCAGAGGAAGCTAGTGTAAGCAACCCCGGTCTAAAGACACGGGGCTTCAGCAAACAAACTGAAGCCGTGCTTACCAGCCTAAGTTTTAACTAACTCCGTTTCGGGGGTTACGACACCAGCGGATGCGTAGCTAGTCTCCTGCTCTGTCGTTTGCAGTTAAACAGTTTTAAGGTCACTGAAACAGTGCTGCAAACCTAACAAGCCCTCAAAACTTTGGCGAAGCTAACATTACGAGAAATCGAAGAGACACAACAATGTCTATCCTAAAACCCAACTACGTCTTTGTTCTAGATACTAAATACAAGCCATTAACACCATGCAAACCATCATTAGCACGTAAACTGCTAAAGATTGGTAAAGCTAAAGTTTTCAGGCTGTACCCTTTCACAATAATTTTGAGGAAGAAGGTAACTGAAGACCCGCGACCCATGATTTTAAAAATTGACCCCGGTTCAAAAGTTACTGGATTAGCTATAATTTTAGGTTCTGAGCTAATTTGGGTAGCCCAATTAACTCATCGCGGTCAAGCAATTAAGGCATCGCTAGATTCGCGTCGTTATTTACGGCGCGGTCGCAGAAGCAGGCACACAAGGTATCGTCAAGCGAGATTTCTAAACCGGACACGTCCCAAAGGTTGGTTAGCTCCTAGCGTTCGACACCGTGTAGAAACAACTTTAACTTGGGTCAAAAGATTATCAAGACTTGCACCAGTCAGAACAATCTTTCAAGAGTTAGTCAGATTCGATCTACAGCAGATAGAAAATCCAGAGATTTCAGGTGTCGAGTACCAGCAGGGTGTGTTAGCTGGTTACGAAGTCCGTGAATATCTTCTTAATAAATGGGACAGACGATGCGCTTATTGTAGTGCAGAAAACGTACCGCTACAGGTTGAGCATATTCAGCCTAGAGCATCGGGGGGAACTAACAGGGTATCTAATTTGTGTTTAGCTTGTGAGCCTTGCAATACCAAGAAAAACACTCAGGATATCAAGATATTCCTAGGAAAAAAGCCCGATATTTTGAAGAAAATCTTGGCACAGGCTAAGTACCCATTAAAAGATGCCTCTGCTGTGAATTCAACCCGATGGGCTTTGTTTAATCGGCTAAAAGAGACAGGGAAAGTGATTGCCACGGGTTCTGGCGGGTTAACCAAATTCAACCGAATACGGTTGGAATTACCAAAAACCCACTTCTTTGATGCTGCTTGCGTTGGTGATACGCCCAATATTTCCGTACTAGCGGATCAGCCCCTAAACATCAAAGCGACGGGGCATGGTACAAGGCAGATGTGTCGCACAGATAAGTTGGGATTTCCTTCTCGGTATGTTCCTAGATTCAAGTTCGTCAAGGGTTTCCAGACGGGCGACATTGTAAAAGCCGTTGTTACTTTGGGCAAGAAGATTGGGACTTATAGAGGTAGGGTTGCTGTTCGTTCATCTGGTAGTTTTAATGTGTCATCAGCCCAGGGCTTAATTCAAGGTATCAATCACAAATATTGTTTTTCTATTCATCAAAAGGATGGGTACAACTATGGATTTTAAGAGTATTGACGGGACACTAAAGTATCCCGTGTCGCTTTTCCTCCCAGGGCTAAAGCCACTGGGTTTCCAATCTCCCGTGAGGTTTTTATGACTGAAGAAAAAACCGCCCAATGGGATGCCGGCCGGTTTCTCAAAACCTTGGCTTATTTCGGCGTCATTCCCTTCATTGGCAGCATTAGCTGGCTGCAACAACTTTTTGGAAGCAGCAGCAAAACTAAAAAAGACCAACCCAAATTGATACTGGTAGCTGGTGCTACCGGCGGCGTCGGGAAGCGAGTTGTCAAGAGGCTGCAACAGCGGGGATATAGAGTACGCTGCCTCGTCAGAGATGCTAAAAGAGCAACAGAAATTCTCGGCAAAAATGTCGAGTTAGTCGAAGGAGATATCACTCTGCCAGAAACCCTAACACCGCTAGTAACCGAGGGTATAGAAGCAGTTATCTGCTGCACCGGCACTAAAGTTCAACCGGTAGAAGGAGACACCCCAACGCGGGAAAAATATTATCAAGGCATCAAATTTTATATGCCGGAAGTTGTGGATGTTCCCGAAATAGTCGAATACAAAGGCCTGAATAATTTAGTGCAAGCTGTTCGCCGCCAGCTAATTAAAGCAAGCGAAAAAACAATTTTCGACTTCACAAAACCCAGCCAAGATTTAAAAGAAACTTGGGGTGCCCTCGACGACATCGTGATGGGTGGCACCAGCGAAAGTTCGATCGTACTTACAGACAATACAGCTATATTCACAGGCAATGTTTCTACCGCCAACTCGGGTGGCTTTGCTTCGGTGCGTACTCGCAACTTTGATCCTCCGCTTAATCTCACAGGATTTAGCGGCCTCCAACTACGTGTCAAAGGGGACGGCAAGCGCTACAAATTGATTGTTCGCAGCGAAGCTAAATGGGATGGAATTGGCTATTGCTATTCGTTTGATACTGTTTACAATATCTGGATTACTGTCACCGTTCCTTTTGATCAGTTAATTCCAGTATTCCGCGCCAAAACTGTCAAAGATGGATCTAAATTTGATGCCAGCACTATTTTTTCTTTTCAGCTAATGTTGAGCAAGTTTGAATATGATGGCGCGCTTAACCCGAAATTTACACCGGGTATTTTTCAACTGGAGTTAGAATCTATTAAAGCTGATGGGGGACAGACTTTGCCGCGATTTGTGATGGTGAGTTCGGCAGGAGTTACCCGCCCTGGCAGACCGGGAATTAACTTGGAAGAAGAACCGCCTGCTGTCAGAATGAATGATATGTTGGGGGGGATTTTGACTTGGAAGTTGAAAGGGGAAGATTGTGTGCGATCGAGCGGCATACCTTATACTGTTGTCAGACCTTGCGCTTTGACTGAAGAACCGGGAGGCAAAGCTTTAATATTTGAGCAAGGAGACAATATTAGGGGCAAAGTCAGTCGGGAAGATATTGCAGAATTGTGTGTGGAGGCCTTGGAACAACCGCAAGCTTGTAACGTTACTTTTGAGGTGAAAGGGGGGGAAAATGACAGTTCTCCCGGAGACTGGCAGGCTTTGTTTTCAGGAGTTAAATAACAGATAGCACTTCTTAGTAAAATGAGCTAGGCTTGGTGATTTATAACTGGTTCCCAGGCATAGCCTGGGAATCAATGTCCAGAAGCTCTGCCTCGCTTGTTAGTAGGAAAATTGGAGGCAGAGCCTCCGGATATGCGTTACCAGGCATAGCCTGTTAACGAGTAAAATTACCAATTATCAATTACTATGTCTGTGACTTTTTCCCGACGCTATTTGACGCCTTATTTGTTTTTGCTACCTGCTTTATTTATTTTGAGTTTGACTGTTTTGTGGCCGGCGGTGCAAGCTTTTTATTTGAGTTTTACCAACTATGAATATGATTTAACTCAAATGCCGCAGTGGGTGGGTTTAAAGAATTTTGAGAGGTTGTGGGGCGATCGAGTATTTTGGCAAACTTTGACGAATACGCTGCTGTATCTCACCTGCGTTGTGCCTGTATTGGTTGTTCTACCGTTGGGAATGGCGATTTTGTGCAACCAAAAACTTAAGGGGATGAACTGGTTTCGAGCAGCATACTACACGCCGGCGGTGATTTCAATGGTTGTCGCCGGGATTGCTTGGAAGTGGCTGTTTGCTGAGACTGGACTGCTGAATCAGTTGGGGGAATTGTTGGGTTTACCTCCTGTTTCTTGGCTAGCTAATCCGAAGTTAGCAATCTTTAGCGTCATGGCGGTTACTATCTGGAAAGGATTGGGCTATTACATGGTGATTTATTTGGCAGGGCTGCAAGCTATTCCGGCAGAACTTTATGAGGCGGCTGCTATTGATGGTTCTGATGGTTTGGGAAAGCACTGGGATATTACTGTGCCACTGATGAAGCCGTATCTAGTTTTGGTAGCGGTAATTTCGGCGATTTCTGCTACTAAGGTTTTTGAAGAAGTTTATATTATGACTCAGGGCGGGCCTCGTAATAGTTCTAAGACTGTTGTTTATTATCTTTACGAACGGGCTTTTAAGGATTTGGAAATTGGCTATGCTTGTACGATCGGGCTGGTTTTGTTTTTGCTAATTTTGGGTTTGTCGATTTTGCAAGTTAGTCTTCAGGGTTTGGCTCGCAATGGTTAAGATTTATGACTGATTAGGACTGATGCAATCCGGGATTCATAAACTCGGTTTCTCGTTCTCACTCCTGTTGCTCCCAGGACTTCTTTACATTCAGAAACCGGGTTTATTGGTCTAATTTCTACTAATTTTAGACTTGAATCTCGAAGTAATGCGATCGCTCACGGCTTTGGGCAGGTCTTATTGGTGAAATCACAGGTATCAATATAGGGTTTCTGCCAGTTCAGAGGAATTTCTAATAAATCCCTGGTTCCGGTCATTCCCTGTCCCAGAAAGAGCAGCACAGCGATCGAGTTCAAGATCACATGGATAGTGCGCCAGCGATTTGAGCGGTCTTTGTAAATGTCTTGAATGATGGCAAGAGAGAAAACCATAATTAGCGCAGCGGCGATACCAATGTAGTAGTGAGACCAATACCATTCATTGGTTCGCCGATAAACGCCATCTTGAGTACCAAGAATCACCAAACCAGTACCTGTTAGGGTGGCAAATATGCCGCGCCATAAAGCGGGTGTAGCTCGATATAGCATGACCAAAGAGCCGACAGTTGCAACAAACATCAGCACAATGAAAATGACCTGAAACGAGTTTTTGCTCCAAACATCCTTGCTCAAAATATGCTCAAAAATCGGGTAGGCTAGACCCAACAGCGTTACTCCTACCACAGAACCTGACAAAATTCGACCTGCTTTGACGTGTTCTTGACCGACTACAGGTGGAATTTTGCTCTTGGTATCGATCGCAATTTGCTTCCGACGCTGCATAGTTTGCCACGCCATATTGAGAACAACACCAAGCATAGGAAAAACAATCGCTACAGCTAAAATAGGATGCAGCAAAGCCATAAAATCTTTAAATTCCATACAGCACCTTTTCGTTCTTAAAGTTGATCGAACTAAACTTTTGAGACCTTCAGGAAATCGATCGCCCGATCGCGATCGAACAAAATCCGAGGCTTCAACAAAATCCCAAATAGCAGGAACAGAGACTTTAACTCACCAGGAGCGCAAGGACGTTTCCATTGACCTGGACGGCAAAACAACATCTCCACCAGACACCGATGTTGGGGCAGAGCCAATTTGTCAAAGTGGATCTGTACAGAGGGAAATTCACCACTCAAGTCAATCTGAGCGATTTGCCCTTGTAAGCTCAAATTATCTTCTAGAATTGTGAGTGTCACCGGGAGCGTTTCTCCTATAATAATAACAGGCAATTGGGCTTGAGTCATCTCTACGTGAACCCCCACTTCAGAAATGAAAGTAGTCACGCCCCAAAAAATCTGTCCATTCACCGCAAGCCTTACCAATCGACGCAGATCGAACCATTCATAGCGATCTGATTTAGGAGCGTCTAACAAAATTAACAGCGTGATGCTCATAATTAAAAGGTTGTAGGCGCTCCAAATCCAACCAATGCCCAACCCTTTGAAATGCTGGATGATTTCAGGCTCTGATGCGTGCATCTGAACTTGAATCAAACAGGTTACCAGAACGTGCCACAAGCTGATCGCATTGGCAATAAATAATAGCAGCAACGGTAGCGCTAACTTCCAGTTGAAGGAAAAGCGATCGCTCACAGTGCCTTTGGCTGTGACGTTAAATCCTTTGGAGAAGGGAGACAGCATCACCTGAATGATGGTCAGAACCAGCGGGAACGCTAGTACCAGTGAGTAAATATCAGACAGTAATGCCGATCGCGATCGATGATTCAACCAGGAGAAAACCGCTAACTGCACTAAATAATAGGGCATAAAAAAGTACAACATTTCTTGAACACTGGCTCGGATCGGAATCACGCCCAAGAAGGAATAAGCTAAAGGCATCAACAGAAAACCCACGCGGGGAATTGAGGTAAACCAATGCAGAAGTCCTTCAAAATGAGCCAGTCGCTGAATCGGTTTAAGTCCGCGAATAGTGAGAGGATTGGAATCAATAAAAAACGCCTGTAAGGTTCCTCGCGCCCAGCGCAGGCGTTGAGTTGCATAAGCCGCAATATTTTCGGCCGCCAAGCCAGCGCTGAGTTTTTCATTGAGATATACCAAGCGATAGCCTTTCGCAGAGAGTTGAATGCCTGTGAAATAGTCTTCACTGAGCGATTCGGTGACAAATCCTCCGGCGTGTTCTAAGGCGCTGCGTCTCACCACAAAGGAAGTTCCAGAACAAACTACACTGCCGGCACCATCTTTGATCGGTTCAATTTGGCGATAAAAAACCTCTTCTTCCGGTGTGATAATATTATCTAAGCCTAGATTACGGGCGATCGGGTCAGCATTGTAATAACTTTGAGGCGTTTGAACCAGGGCCACTGTGGGATCTTGGCAGAAGCCAACGGTGCGAATCAGAAAGTTTTTGGTAGGAATAAAGTCGGCATCAAATACAACTATGAACTCTCCTTGAGTATCAGCTAAGGCATGATTCAAATTCCCTGCTTTCGCATGGCAATTATTAGGTCTAGTGATGTATTCACACCCTAATTCCTCTGCAAGTTGCCGGATTTCTTCACGCCGGGTGTCATCGAGCAGATATATTTTTTTATTGGCATATTCGAGGGCTTGACAACCAATTACCGTGCGTTTGAGAATATAGGCAGGCTCATTATAAGTGGGTATCAAAATGTCAACCGATGGCGTGAATCGACCCTCAACTACATCGATTGCCAACCGATTCGCTTCACTCCGGCGATCCTTTACCCACAACATCAAAAATAACTGAAGGATATTGGTAAGCAAGAGGAAAATTTCTAGAAGAAACAACCCAATGCTAAATACTCCATCTAATGGAGCGGATACATTTAAGGTTGTGAGCGATCGCCACAGCAGATAACGCATCACCAACATCAACAAGATTCCCACAACTACGGCCCGCGACCAGGTTCGGGGTATGGGCGAAACCCGCATAATTAGCAGGGAAATCGCCAGCAGAGCGACCGTAGGTGTTAGCAAATACTCCCCCATTACCATCGGCACTTGCAGCCACATCGGAGGATGATTTTGCATTGCTTGCAGTTGGGCAAATAGACGATCGAGAGTGCCGTTACCGGAAAACCAAGCAGCGACCAGTCCACCTGCTAAAATAACCGAAGCTAACATGACCGTGGTGGCGATCGGTATCCGGTTTCTGGGGGTACTATCTCGACGATGAAAGCCCAAATATTTAAGCCATGAAATCATAATTTTGTTTCAGCAAGTTATATGAATTGGCGATCGTAAGCTGAGGCGCATCTAAATTTTACAGTCAAGTTTGATGAAATTCTTGTGGGGTGGGCGTCCCGCCCGCCCGAAAAATACAACGCAAGATGCGGGACAGCTTATTATTTACTCCCTTCCCACTCAAAGAATACTTATTTAACAAACCGCGTTAGCGAAGCTGCGGGAAGCCATACAAAGAAGAAGATCGGTAATCCTAGTAGTAGGAAGGGAGTAATTGTCTGCATCACTTTGAGCTTAGCGCAACAGTTCTTTGTTATTCAGAATAGCAGGCCAATTTTTGTTTGCTAAAGCAATGTGACCAGGGATATCTCCCATCCACTGTGCTTGTACTGTTTTATCGTAGTTGAGATAAAGCTTCCCATTAACGATTTTCCAGGCGTCAGGCTGGGTGACAACAAGATTTCCTTCACTGGTAGCCTGGGCGCAATATCCACCGTATTGAGGAGCATACTTTTCAGGATTTTGAGCAAACATATCACGGTTTGCTGCACTAGCAAACATCCAAGTTGTTCCACCCCAATTATGTTTAAATTGGCTAACTCCCATAACTAATTTGCTTTGGGTAAAATACGCTACGACATCCTGACCATCAAGAGCCATACCTTTTTCGGTGTAGAACTGAGGATGAAGGGTTGTTGTGCTGCTTTTACCAGCACAAGGATTGGCTTTACCCGCACAAGGATTCGCTTTACCCGCACAAGGATTGGCTTTACCGGCGCAAGGATTGGCTTTACCGGCGCAAGGATTGGCTTTACCCGCACAAGGATTGGCTTTACCAGCGCAAGGATTGGCTTTACCCGCACAAGGATTGGATTGTGCAACCTTGGATGAAACGTTTGTAGAGTTTGAGTTTGTTGAAGCCTTGAAGTTGGCGTAGCTAACATTAGTTGTTCCCAAGCCTAAAATGATGGCAATGGCGATCGTGGTAATGTATTTTACTTTCATGTGTCTAATTTCCAGATAAATTGTTAGTAATTCCACGCCAGATGTTTGCTTGAGAGTTCTTGATCTCTGGTAATTATGCTGGCTTTTTGTTGTCCTCAAGATTTGAGGTTGTTTGCATTAACGCTCAAGAAAATGAGTGCTAGATGAGGAAGAGATGGATGGGAGATAAAACTCTGAATACTTTATACGCCACTTTCTTCAGCAAAAATTCATCTGGAAATTAGGAACGCATCATCTAGTTACCCCGAATGTCTTATAGAGTGGAGATTAATCCTGACTATCCTTTACAGGACTTATACACTCTTGGCTTAGAAAGCGGGTTTCTTCGTAGAGCCCTCGTTGCTGAACCAAAGATTGCTGATGAAAAACTTAGTAGTGCAGTAATTTAACCGCGAGTTGAGAAATTATGACAGGAAAAGACTGGTTAGTGACTGATGATGGACAGTTTAATATTTTTGAGGCTACAAGTCAAATTGAAGATTTCACCCATCCCTACCGACTTTACCGCTTTTTAACTGACTTGGAAGATGTATTAGACCAAATTAGTGATGATTATTTACGACTCCAGGCAATTTGTCCCCTTGTCCGCAGGTTGTTAGATAGTTCCTCCTGGTTTCAAATTGCTCTCCTTGAGCCTGACTCTGAGACAGGCTGGGCAGTACAAACACTTTATGATGAACCATTTTTTCCTCTGACGGTGCAGTTGGTGGCTTGGGCTCCTGGTGCAGTTTCTCCGATTCACAATCATGCCAGTTGGGGATTGGTGGCGCTACTTGATGGACAGGAGAAAAATACTTTTTGGCAGCGATCGCCAACTGCCAAGTTTCCCGATAAAATCACAACAGTGGGCGAGATTTTGCTTGCTCCTGGTGACGTTTTGTGCTTAATGCCAGATGCGATTCATCATGTGGAAGCACTGGGAGATAAACCAACCATTAGTTTTAATCTTTATGGTGTAACAGATTACGATAGACGATTTGAATTTAACCAGATTAAAGGCACTGCGGAAAACTTTTAAGATACCAGTCCGATCGAAGCAAATATCAACAAATTTAAAATATAACGGGCGATGATCAAGGCTGCACCAACTTTCGTCGGTTCTACGCGATACTAATTTTATCTAGTTGAATTTGACTCATTTTAATGCTTAATTCTCC
The DNA here is from genome assembly GCF_036705685.1 of Microcoleus sp. AT3-A2. Taxonomy (NCBI): domain Bacteria; kingdom Bacillati; phylum Cyanobacteriota; class Cyanophyceae; order Oscillatoriales; family Microcoleaceae; genus Microcoleus; species Microcoleus sp. AT3-A2. The sequence goes on along the minus strand of NZ_JAUBVF010000016.1, from coordinate 64,776 downwards.
TCACTACCTGACGATAAAATGAAGCTAATTCGCCAAGTCATAGCTGCTATAAACCCTGTCACGGGCAAGCGAATTTCCACCTCTTCGCTTCAGTTTCGCCTGACGCTGGAATTGCTGGTACTATCGATTTTAGGACTCAGCAGTGTGGCATTTTGGGCCGGCTGGCAAAGGTCGCAAAATCTAGTCGGTGCCCATAAACAAACCCTGGAATACATTGGAATACGCTTTCCCGAACAGGTTGAACTTTATAGTGAAATGGGTTCACTAGAAATTGGCTTAACTCGAAGCGTCCATAAAGCTTCCACAGGAGGAATCATGGTGTGGGTGAAGCGAAATGATGGGATGCTTTTGGTGAATTCACCTGATATGGATCTGCAATCTTCTAAGATTACGAAGATGATCTCGTTGACGGAAGTACCTGCACAGCCGACTTTTGTTCAGATGGGCGATCGCTATTTGGTGATCTGTAGCAGAACTCTGAGGATTAAAAATCAGTTACTGGGTACGGTATATTTCTCTCAAGATATCACTGATGAGCAACGTCAGTTAAATGATGGGATTCGGAGTCTAATTGTTGTCAGTACTGTGGTAATCTTAGTGTTAATGTTGGCGATCGCCAGTCGCATTCGTCATGCTCTCCATCCTTTGGAACATATGAGTGAGGTAGCTAGCACTTTGTCTGCTGATAATTTGCAGGCAGCAAAACTCCAACTCCATCAGGCTCCTGATGAGATTTTAGGACTAGCGCAAACGTTTAATGAGATGTTGTTTCGCTTATCGGGTTCCTGGGAGCAACAACGCCAATTTGTCGGTAATGTTTCCCACGAATTACGCACTCCTCTGACGGTTGTAGTTGGTTATTTACAAAGTTTGCTGCGACGCAGCACTAACTTAAGTGACTATCAGCAACAAGCACTGGAAACAGCGGTTGGGGAAACTGAACGCACGATTCGGATGTTAGAAGATTTGCTCGATTTGGCACGGGCTGATAGTGGCAACTTGCACTTTCGTTTGAATCCGGTGATACTGAATACTCTGGTGGCTGAGGTGGCCGAGATGAGTCAAAAAGTTAGCAATCGGAAAATTATTTTGGTGTCAAATGATGAGGATGTTGTAGCCTGTGCGGATCAGGATCGTTTACAACAAGTGTTAATTAACTTAGTGGATAATGCAATCAAGTATTCTGCTCCCGAACAACCAGTTGAGTTAGTCTTAGAAAAGAGGGAACAGCAGGTGATGATTCATGTGGGCGATCGCGGAATTGGTATTTCTCTCCCCCATCAAAACCGGATTTTTGAGCGATTTTACCGAGTGGATGAGTCAATGACGCGCTCTAGAGACGGTACGGGGTTGGGATTGGCGATCGCCAAAAGCCTCATCGAAGGCATGGAAGGACGTATTGCGCTCCGATCTAAACCGGGAGAAGGTAGTATTTTTACTATCACCTTACCTGTCTGGAATCCGCAGCTATGAGCGATCGCATTCTCCTTGTTGAAGATGACCCTAAACTGGCAAAGTTCATCGAATCTGAACTTAGTCTTGAAGGATATCACGTCACTATCGCCCCCAATGGATTGGATGGATTAATGATGGCTCGTGATGCTCAACCGGATTTATTAATTTTAGATTGGATGCTTCCCGGCATCTCTGGATTAGACATCTGTTTAAGGTTGCGATCGACTGGTATTCAAGTACCAATAATTATGTTGACAGCAAAAGATGAAGTACCCGATCGCGTGACTGGATTAAATGCTGGAGCCGATGATTATGTTACTAAGCCTTTCAGTATGGAAGAACTCCTCGCGAGAGTCAAAGCCCGTCTGCGCCGAACTCAAGCAAATGACCCGGATAGCTTGCAATTTGAAGACCTAATATTGAATGGTTTAACTCGTGAAGTTTATCGAGGCAATCAACTAATTGAACTCACTGCCAAAGAGTTTGATTTGTTAGAATTTATGCTGCAAAATTCCCGTCAAGTGATTACCCGCGACAGAATTTTAGAAAAAGTCTGGGGTTATGATTTTATGGGCGAGTCAAACATTATTGAAGTGTATATTCGTGCGTTACGGATCAAGTTAGAAGCAAGTAACTCAAAACGGCTGCTGCATACTGTCCGGGGAGTTGGATATGTGTTGCGAGAGCAAAAGTGATCAGGGGCGGGTTTACAAATACTTGGGATATGAAGTATGGATACTGGTGAACCCGCTCCTATTATACTACCTATTTTTTTGTACCAAATAGACCTAGAAATCCGGTCGTTCCTGATAATCTTCCGCAGAACTCGGGTCTAATTCCCACCGACTTTCATCTCGATGTTCAAGCATATCTGTTGTGTGCAAAATAGCCCCATCTGGCAATTCTATGCCCGCAGCGGCTCCGAGTTCGTCAACAATATCGAGGTCGGGAGTAGGCGCAGTTCCGCCCACCGATTGCTCGCCAGTGGCACTTTCTTGTTCCGCAGCAGGATCGCCATCCTCGCCACCGATTTGGGAACTGGCGAAAGAGTATTCCGAACTGCTGTCTTGCAGGGTTGTTATGTCGTCTTCGCTCAATCCTGGTTGAGCGATAACGCCGGTACCGTAAGATTCGGTAATTTCTTGAGGCAAATCGCCCAAATTATCGCGTTCTGTTGTTGTTTTTGCGGTGCTTTTCTTTTGCTTTGCCACGATACTTGCTCCTGTTTGTTTTGGAACTCAATTAAATTAAAAATGTCCAAATTTGGCTTTAACTGAATTGTTTTTAGTGATTGCCGATGGCTATAATTAAGTAATATTGTAATTACTATTTAATCTTTTAGCTTCTATCCCAGGAAATATATTGATTCGGCTCAGCTATTTCATAGGGAATACAAAAAGCGATCGCCAGTTGGAAAAGGCCGATCGCTTTTTAATTGGGAGGCTAATTCTATTCGGGAAAATCAGGAATTACCCATTTGGGGGGTTCCATCCGTTTCCTTCTCACGGCTTCCTCTGCTATTTCTAGCATTTTATCCAGAGAAGTATTTTCAATAAAGTTTGACGTTGCTTCTGCGTATTCCCGCTTCGGGCACTTGTCGCCCAGAACGCAGCCATTGACGCAAGCTACAGCACAATCGACAGTGTTCTCCACCATAACTTTTTTCCTTTCACGGTTCCAACAACTAATAGGCAGGTACTCTGGGTGAATTTGTCAAGAGACTGCTCTATATCTTTATTTTACTTCACAAATTGTCATCAAAGGTCGATCGCCAGGGCAAAACTGTTATAAAATCAAAGCAACCTACCTAATCTGCCGATCGTGAGTAATTTTCTGCAGCGCTTAAAACTTTTACCTTGGCGAGAAATGCTGCAAATTTCCGCCCTCGTCAACTGCATCGTGGTTGGATTGGAGTTATTTTTAGTGTGGGGCTTGATTCAGTCGGAAGTATTCCGGAAAATCTTTACGCTTCTTGGGGGGCCCTCGCTGGGGATATTGATACCTTTCGCTATCGCAGTGGGAATTGGGGCTTTAGCGGTTTACTTTTTAGAGTATTGGCATCAGCAATTTTTGCTGAACCGAGTTAGTTTGTGGGTTTTAATTTTGTGCCTACTCCTGGGTTTGCTGTTAAAGTCACTCCTTCCCTTACGTTTTTTTTTAATAAGTTTATCGGAAACTGCACTAATCGGAGTTACGGTGGGAGTTTTTTGGAAAGGCCGGCCTTATTGGCGATAGTTGTTAGTCATTAGTCCTTAGTCCTTAGTCATCAGTCATTAGGTTGCACCTTACCGCTATGAGTAGCGTGCTAGCATTCCTAGATGCAGAGCCTCATTATTTAGGGTGATGATAGTTGCACCTTACCGCTAACTATTAACTAATGACTAATGACTAATGACTAAAAATTATGGCAGCCAAAAATCGGGAATGAAGGTTTTAGTCAAACTGCGAGTAAACTGATTAATCTTTCTCCCGATTTGAATGTGCGGTTCGTCAGCTTCCACGGGAATAATTGCCGCTTTGTTCCCAAGTCCGAAACGCGAAATTACCAAATTAGCCGCCTCCAAGCCAGTAACATAAGCCTTTTCCTGCGACCAAGAACCGTGACGGGTTACAACCCAATCGCCGCTCATGAATACATTATCATAACTTGTTACTGCAGGCAACAAATACTGATAGCTGCCAGGGGCAAAATGCGTCACAGCCCGCGACAGCCGAATCGCGCTGCTGTCAATTACTTTTGCCTCCCGAAAAGCGGGGATGCAAGTGGCTAAATCTCGCTGAACTAAGGAAACTATTTCCTCATCTTTTAGGGGAATTAATTGATTGGCGTGATAAAAGTCAGCTTCGACAACTGTTCCCGGTTCGGCTCGAAATTCGTCGTGCAAAGCATTCAAATCAAAAAAGGTCCAACCCGTAGTTGAACTAAATCCAAAACAGGCATTAGAAGGCAGCGGAATGTCAATTTTTCGGTCAAACCACAGGCGAACAGCTAACACGTCCACTGCACCCAAATTCATCGCATCCCGAAACTCTTGGCGGCTTTGCAAAGCTGGGCTGCTGCTGATAATTTTTTGCATTCCCGTGACGCCAACTGCAAAAATAACTGCATCTGCCTCGAAGGTTTGTTCGCCGCAAACAACGCCTGTGGCTCGGTTGTTGCTGTCAACTATTAAATCAGTAACTCGCTGCTTTGTCAATACTTTTGCACCGAGTTTGTCCAGGCGTTCGACCCAGGGACGAAAGATTTTTTCTCCCACAGTTCCGCGACACCAAACTACATCAAAATCCGGTTGGTGTGCTAATATGAAATAATAAAGCATTCCCAAAGCTGCGGCGGCCGAACATTGTTCTCCTGGTGCAAATAAACCTACTAATAACATTGGTTCAAAAGCATCGCGGTACAGTCTTGCAGAGACGCCAAACTGTTTGAATAGTTCGCGGGCTGTGACGCGATCGTACCTGCGCCAAGCTTCGTCGGAATTGTCGAAATCTAGGACAGCGTAGAGTAAGGGCAAGGCTGAAAGCCGATCGACTAATGGCAGCCTTTTAAATCTAGTGTAAAGAAAGGTTCCTAACGGTGTAGGAAGGCGCGGTTCGTCCTGAAAAATCGGCGATTCTACTTCCAATCCTGCCGGTGAATACTGACAAGAACGAGTCCAAGGTGTGAAGGGATCGAGGCTTAATTCCTTGACTAAGGAAAAGATGTTTTTGTAGGGATACCAGAAGCCATGAATGCCTGCTTCTACGGAACGCCCGCCGGCGGTTTTCCACCCCGCAACTAAGCCACCCGGATAAGGGCCTGCTTCTAGCAGGGTGACATCATAGCCTTGCTGGGCTAGGTGATAGGTAGCGCCTAAACCGGCCCATCCTGCCCCGACGACGACTATTTTTGGGGTTGACGATTCTGCTGACATTGCGTACCTCTTGATAATTTATTAATGATGACATAATTCATAAAATGCGGATTTGATATAAAATGTGTTGCATTATGTGATAAATTTCGCTTGAGTGAATAATGAGTGTCAAAAACCGCCAGCAGACTAGCCTGTTGCTGCTCTTATTTCCCGCTACCGCATGGCTGATGGTTTTCTTCATTTTGCCAGTGCTAATTGTACTTTTGTACAGTTTCTTAGAACGCGGTACTTACGGCGGCGTTACTTGGATATTTACTCTCAGCAACTATCAGCGTTTGTTCAGTGGACTTTTCTTAGGAGTAATTGGGCGATCGCTCTGGCTGGCTTTTCTAACAACGGCTGCTTGCTTGTTAGTTGGCTATCCCCTAGCATTCTTCATCGCCACCCGTACTCCCCGCTGGCGAAATGCTTTGCTTTTGCTAGTAATTATTCCATTTTGGACTAACTTTTTAGTGAGAACCTACGCCTGGATAATACTCCTGCGTAGCGAAGGAGTAGTTAACACAGCCTTGCAAAGCCTGCAAATTATTAGCGAACCGTTAAACTTGCTTTTTACGCCTTTCGCTGTGGCGATCGGTCTTATTTACGGCTATTTACCTTTCATGGTTCTGCCTTTATATTCTAGCATAGAACGCTTCAACTTTTCATTGGTAGAAGCCGCTCACGATTTAGGGGCAAATGATATTCGCACTTTCTGGCGTGTATTTTTACCATTAACAACTCGCGGTATTGTGGCAGGCTCGATTTTAGTTTTTGTTCCCGCTGTCGGCGCTTTCATAACACCGGATATATTGGGTGGTTCTAAAACAGTTATGGTGGGAAATTTGATTCAAAATCAGTTTATGAAAGCCCGCGATTGGCCTTTTGGTTCGGCACTTTCTATGCTGTTGACGGTAATCATATTGATTCCTGTGTTAATTTACTTCCGCGTGTCTGACGAAAATCAATAAGGTAAGGTATACACAAATCGTTGCACCCTGCCTTTAGGTTAAAAGGCGCTAATGACTAATGACTAATGACTAATGACTAATGACTAATGACTAATGACTAATGACTAATGACTAATGACTAATGACTAAAACAAAACTAGATTTACTTGTGCGAGCGATCGGCAAAAAGTGGCTTTGGGTACAAGCTGTACTAGCATTTGCCTTTCTTTACTTGCCAATTCTCATCTTAATTATTTACTCCTTTAACGCCTCCAGATTCAATGCCGTTTGGCGTGGCTTTACCCTCGATTGGTATCGCAGTTTGTTTAGCAATGCAGGCGCGACGATTGCTACGAGTAGCAGCGCCGGAATCTGGACAGCCCTTAACAACAGCTTGCTAATTGCAGCTATTTCGACGGTGTTAGCGACAATTTTTGGTACAATGCTCGCCCTAGCACTGGAACGCTTTCATTTTCCGGGGCGCAAAGCAGTAGAAGCTTTACTGTTTTTGCCGATTATCATGCCCGAAATTACGATCGGCATTTCGCTGCTAGTTTTCTTTACGCTAGTATTTCGGATCGTAGAAAATCTTACGGGAATTCGCCTGAATCTCGGCTTACCTACCGTAATTATAGGTCACATTGTCTTTAATATTTCCTTTGTGACTATTACTATCAGGGCGCGTTTGGCGGAACTAGATCCTCAATTAGAACAAGCAGCTTTTGACTTAGGCGCTAACGAATGGCGGACTTTTTGGCGCATCACTCTACCTCTGATTTGGCCCGCTATTTTCAGCGCGGCACTGCTGGCTTTTACTCTGTCGCTAGACGATTTTGTCGTGACATTTTTTACCACCGGCGTCGGTTCCATGACGCTACCATTATTTGTTTATGGCATGATAAAATTCTCAGTGACGCCAGCGATTAATGCCATTTCAACTTTGATGTTGTTGGCTTCCTTGTTGCTGGTTATATCATCGTTAAAAGTTCAGAAAAGTTAAAATAATTGCTTTCTGTGTCATAATTATTTTTGTCTGCAACTAACACAACCTATGAAACGCCTGCTGACTTTCCTACTTTTGTTCGTGATGAGTGCAACAATGGCTTTCGGGTGTAGCCGCACAGGTAGCAACCAACAGCAACTGCTCAGCATTTACAATTATGCAAGTTATATCGCCCCAGAAACGATCGCCCAATTCGAGAAAGAGAACAATGTTAAAATTCAATACGACACTTTCGAGAACAGCGACGCACTTTATGCCAAACTCAAACAGGGAAACCCCGGTTACGACTTAATATTTCCCGCCGATTACATGGTGAAAATCATGATCGCAGAAAATATAATTGAGCCGCTGAATTTAAACAATATTCCCAACCAAAAGAACCTAGAACCTAAGTTTATCAATCAAGGTTTTGATCCGGGAAACAAATATTCCCTGCCCTACCAGTGGGGAACGATGGGAATTGGCTACAACGTGAAAACAATCCAGGGAGAAATTAACAGTTGGGCGGCGATGTTCGATCCAAAATATACCGGAAAAGTCGCGTGGCAAGACGATGCCCGATACACATTTGCAGGAGTTTTAATGTATTTAGGATTTGATCCAAATACAACCAATCCCGAAGAGATTAACAAAGCCCGCGATTTGCTGATTAAAAGTAAAAATATCATTGCAGCTTTTGTCCCCGACACCGGGCAAAATATGCTAGATCAAGGAGAAGTAAATTTGGCAATGGAATGGAGCGGCGATATTTTCCAAGTGATGACAGAAAATCCTAATATCCGTTACGCTATTCCCAAAGAAGGAACAATCATTTTTTCTGACAACATGGCAATTCCCAAAGGTGCGCCCCAGAAAGAGTTAGCGGAGAAATTTATTAACTTTATTTTGCAGCCAGAAGTCGGCGCCCAAATTTCCAATTTTACCCACTTCGGATCGCCCAACAAAGCAGCAATCGATCAAGGTTTAATTGACCCGAAAGATTTTAAAAATCCTCAAATTTACCCGCCGGCTGAGGTGTTTGGCAAAATGAAATTATTGCAGGATGTCGGGAAAGCAACTGCATTGTACGATCGAGCTTGGACGGAAGTTAAAGCAGGGGCTGGAAAGTAAGCTATCCCCCATTTAACTTGCATATTGGGGGCGGGCTAGAAGTCCAACCCCTACTCCCCACAAGAGTTAAATTATTTGATAAGCAATTTAAATCCTGATTAGCTGAGATAGAATTCGTAGGGTGCGTCAGCACAGCGTAATTTTCTAGATAAACTATAGGCTAATCACTGACGCACCCTACCAGGATATATAATAATGCACTCTGTCGAAGTTTTAGAAGTTTCCAAAGTATTTAAAAGTGTCCGCAGTCAAGATTTCTTAGCTGTAGATAACATCAACCTGCAAATTTACGATCGAGAATTCTTTTCTTTACTCGGTCCTTCCGGCTGCGGCAAAACTACAACTTTGCGAATGATCGCTGGTTTTGAAATTCCCACAGCGGGCGAAATTTACATTCACGGCCAACCGATGCAAAATCGCCCGCCATTTCACCGCCCAGTAAATACGGTATTTCAAAATTATGCCTTATTTCCGCACATGACAGTAGCACAAAATGTCGCTTTTGGCTTGGAAATGGAGAATATACCTCAGAAAACAATTCGCGATCGCGTTGCTGAAGCCTTAGCATTAGTACAGTTAGCCGAGGTAGGAAAACGCTATCCCCGCCAACTGTCAGGGGGACAGCAGCAGCGAGTAGCACTAGCAAGAGCATTAGTCAAACAGCCGTCTGTTTTGCTGTTGGATGAACCCCTAGGAGCGCTGGATTTAAAATTGCGTAAAGAGATGCAATTAGAATTAAAAAAAATGCAGCGAAAACTGGGAATTACGTTTATTTATGTAACTCACGATCAGGAAGAAGCACTAACGATGTCGGACAGAATTGCAGTGATGGATGGAGGAAAACTGCAACAAGTCGGCACGCCTGTTGATATTTATGAATATCCTAAAACGCGGTTTGTTGCTGATTTTATTGGCGACAGTAATTTTTTAAGTGGTCGAGTAGTAGAAAAGCAAAACGGTAAAATAATCGTGTTGGTTGACCAGGAGTTGCCCGTGTTAGTTGCAACAGCGGAAGATATCCCCGCTGGGAAAGTTGTCACCCTGGTGTTGCGGCCAGAAAAAGCGGGTATTTATCCGGCTAATTATGAGGATGGAAATAGCTGGCCGGGAATAGTAGAAGAGGCTATTTATATTGGCACTGACACGCGCTATACGGTGCGGTTGACTGCTAAAAGTTCGATCGCCCTTCGCCGACAAAACTTGCACAGAGATGACTTGCAGCGACACCAAGTCGGCGACAGCGTTCGAGTGGCAGTGCCGCCGGAAAGTATTTGCATTTGTTGACACTCAAGCGGGCTGAAGCCACTGAGATTCTTTGGAAGATTGAGGGGCAGACTGAAAATGCGATTCCTTCCCGGTAGAAGATAATCTACTTTTTCCTTCTGCTTCCTCCTTCTTTCTGGCCGTCTTCGCGGTTCAGTAATATAGACAGTATTGGTGCTAAATTCGCGTTTGACTTTGCAAAATTTCCTCCAACAGTCGCTCTTGACTTTTCGCAGGTTCCTTGCAAGTCAAACACTCACAAACTAACCCGATAACACCTTCAGGCAAATCAGCCTCAATCTGACAGACAGCAGTAGGATAATACTGCGAAATCAACCCCGAAATCTGGTCTGGTGACGTGCGAATCAGGGTAGAATGCTGATACCAGTCGATCGCCGAAAGTAGACTCGGACAAGCTTGGGGAGCATCTTGCACAATACTGCTGAAAGCTTGCAAACCTTGCTCCGCGCGATCGAGATATTCCAAATTCGGGCCCAACAGCGCGAGGCGAACCAAAGAGGCGATCGCAATTCCATTCGCCGCCGGAGTTGCATTGTCTATATAGCTGCGTTCCCGCACCAACAAATCCCCGCTAGCATCCTTAGCAGTATTGTAATATCCTCCCAATTCCACGCTCCACAAAAACTCATCAAACTCTTCTTGCACCTGCACAGCTTTCTCCAACCAAAACTGAGAATTAGGCAACTGTTTTGCCTCTTCCCCATTGCCTAAAGTCAAACTCGCTTGATGCAAATCCAACAAAGCTTTCACAAACAAAGCATAATCTTCCGACTGCGCGGTAACAGCAGATTGTCCGTCATAATTCAACCGCTGAAACCGCCCATCCGTCCACTGATTGTCTAAAATAAACTTAGCCGCTTTCACAGCTAATTCCAGATATTCCCAATTCCCAAAAACAGCCGCAGCGCGGGCTAAACCCGAAATCATTAAGCTATTCCAAGCAGCAATCATTTTCGTGTCAGTAACGGCGGGAATTCTACCCGGCCAACTGTCGTTTTTAGCTTCTTGATTGTTGCGCGCTGGCGGAAAGGTTTTTACAGTATCAGGATTGCCACCGTAGCGAACAGCAAAGAGTTTAGCCAAAGCCGTTTCTACTGTGTCGCTCAGTTTCCCTGGATGGCGGCGCTGCAATACATTATTGCCTTCAAAATTGCCGCTGCGACTAACAGTAAACTGTGCTTTAATTTCTGCCAATTCCTCAGCAGTTAATAGTTGTTCCAGTTCGGCATAAGTCCAGACATAAAATGCTCCTTCTTCCGGTTCAACTTCTTCAGAAGTGTTAAAGCTGTCAGCATCCTGTGCAGCATAAAAATAACCTGTCGGCGCGGTCATTTCTCGCTTCAACCATTCTACTGTCCCCGCGATCGCACTTTCAAAAGCCGGTTCTTGTATTCCCGCGCTCCACAAATTTGCTAAATACTCAACAATTTGACCGTTGTCGTAGAGCATTTTTTCAAAGTGTGGCACAGTCCAAGTCGCGTCAACCGTGTAGCGGTGAAATCCGCCTCCTACGTGGTCGTAAATGCCGCCCAATGCTAAGTCTAATCCGCGCTGAGTGCAGACTTGTTTGCTGTCGTATTTTGACTCAAAATTAAATCGCGTTCCCCGCAGTGCTAGCTCAGCATAAGGTATCATCGGAAAACTGGGGCCGGGGTTGCTGCCCGCAATAATTGCGGTGTTGATTTCTAACCCTTTTTGGAAGAGTTCGCGATTTAATTCGGCGGTCACTCCTGACAGCGCTGCCGACTGTTGGAGGTTGCCTAAAATCTCTGCTTTGAAGGATTCTACTTTGCCTTTTTCTGTGTCGTAAAAGCGGCGAATTGCTTGCAAAACTTCTAAAAATCCCGGCCGTCCGTAGCGCGGTTCTACGGGGAAATAAGTGCCTCCGTAGAATGGAACTCGCTCGTCTGGAGTGAGAAAAACGTTGAGCGGCCAACCGCCTTGACCGGTCATCATTTGCAAGGTTTGCATATAAATGCTGTCGATATCCGGGCGTTCTTCGCGATCGACTTTTATCGGTATAAAATGCGAATTCATGTATTGGGCGATCGCGCCATCGGAAAATGCTTCCCCTTCCATCACCGTACACCAGTGGCAGCTAGAGTAGCCAATTGACAGGAAAATCGGTTTATTTTCGCTTCGGGCCGCTTCCAAAGCTTCGTCGCACCAGGGCCACCAGTCGATCGGATTTTCGGCGTGTTTCCGCAGGTAAAGGCTTTGGGATTGAGCAAGACGGTTGACCATAATCAAATATACTTTTACTTGTGCTGGGTAAGCTTGTCAGTCCTCTAGCAGTTTAGCGCGAGATGTTTTAGTTGAGTTGTTGCTGATAATTATGTTTTAATATTAAGGCTGATTATCTCGATCTAATATGAGCTTATCATCTCGGAGAACCTTCAATCAACAGCTAGGACAATTTTTGCTGAGCGCTGCTGTTCCTCCTGCTGTTATCAAACTGAGCCAAACTGAATCCTCGGATCAAGCTTTATTAGAAACTAATCTTAACAATTTCCTGGCTAAAGCAGACCCAGAAATAGAATTATTAGTTCCGACCTTTTTAGGTAACGACAAGCGTCGGTTTTACGGCAGAGGTGTTCCGAAAAGCTTGAAGTTAATCGACAAATTTCAACTAGGCGGCGGCCGGACTTTCCTGGGAAGGCGGTCTGTAGTTTGGAGCGGTGCCGGTTGGACAGGACAGCCGACCATTACCAGAGACGGGGGAAAAACTTATTTAATTATAGGTGCTTATGACCACAATTTGCGAAAAATAGATATTGCTACTAATAAAGAAGTTTGGCGCTATAAATTTGATGATGTAATCAAAGGTTCATCAACGATTTATATCGATCAAAAAGCTAGCGCCGAAAACAGAATTGTAATTTTGCAGGGAAGCCGTAGTGGCGGTGGTGGCAAAAGTGTCGTGCCGAGTTTTAGGGCAATATCTTTTAGAACTGGCAAAGAACTTTGGAAATTGGACATCAGGAAAACACCCAGCTACAGTCGAGATAATGACAGCAGCGCTTTGGATCTCGGCGGTGGAGTTTTGTTCAATGCGGGGGAAAATGCGATCGGCTATTTTCTCGATAGTTCCACAAGCAATGCAAAAATCAAACAAGGCATAAAGCAGCCAAATATCTTGTCGGAAGTACAGCTTTATGCAGCAGGAGATATCAGCAAACACGGCGGCAACTTGGTAGCGGAATCATCGCCATCACGGCTCAAAGATAGAATATTTATAGCTGCTGGTTCCGGTCATATTTACGGTATTAGCATTGAAACTAAAAAGATAGTTTGGGATTTCTATACTGGTTCAGATTTGGATGGAAGTGCTGTAATCTCTAAATCAGGGAAACTGTTTTGTGCCATTGAAAAACAATACATTCAGGGCAACGGTGGAGTTCTGAAGCTGAATCCCAACAAGGAACCGAATGCCAGCGTCGAATGGTTTTTGCCTACCGGAAATCGCCGACTTTCTAGCTGGGAAGGCGGGATAATCGGCTCTGTGGCGTTGAATGACGAGTACAATTCAGGCGAGTTTCCGGCGCTGTTTGCCACAAATGCGATCGACGGCAATTTGTACATCGGTTCCCAAGATATGATTACAGGTAAAAAAAATTATGTGCCTTGGCGAAGCCAGTCTTACGATACTCCGGTAATAGTATTTAAAAAAGCGATTGGTTCTTCAATTTCGACTCCGATTTTTACCGATGGCAATAAACTGATCAGTGCGGGATACAACGGTGTTTATTTGTTCAATTTAAATTGGGAACGAGCAAAGTCGGGGGATCAGAATGCGTTGAAAAATGCTAAAGGGGAGTTTTACCGTTTGAAAGTAATAGAATCGGGGAGATTTAAGCCGGGTTTGTCCTTTGAGGCGACGCCTGTAGTTTGGGACGGAATTGTGAGGATTTGCGCGAGGGATGGCTGGATGTATACTTTGGGTTAGTTATTAGTATTTTTTACCTCTATCGGGAACAGGCATCTTGCCTGTTCCACAATAAGTAGACTCGGTTGTCGAACAGGTATCTTGCCTGTTCTTAAAAGGGTGTTGAAATCCGCGGTGGACTTGGGATTGTCGCTGAATGCTGGGAATGTCGATCGAACTGAAGGGGAAGAGTACGAAAAAGCGTTTGGGCGGTGGCCGTTGAAGAAACAGGTGGGACAGTGAAAAGCGCTTTTTATCGGTATAAAGTGCGAATTCATGTATTGGACGATCGCGCGATCGCAAAATGCTTCCCCTTGCATCACCCTAAACCAGTGGCAGCTAGAGTAGCGAATTGACAGAAAAATCGGTTTCTTTTCCCTCCGAGCCCTTTCTCAGGCTTCGTCGCACCAGGCCCACCAGTCGATCGGATTTTCGCCGTGTTTTCCGCTTTTGCTGGCTTGTCATATTATGTCCGGTCGATTACCCCTAATACGGTAGGGGCCCGTGAGCCAACAATACCAATAATTGACAATCTCCAAAACCCGCCCCTTGTATCTTAAAAGAGTGAGTTAGTCGATCGCCATATCAATCAGGCGATCGCTGATCATTTAGATGTCAAATGAGTCGATCGTCTCGGAGAACATTCAATCAACGGCTGGGAAAATTTTTGCTGACTGCGACAGTTCCTCCTGCTGTCCTCAAACAGTGCCAAACTGAATCTGGGAATTGACCGAGTGAGAAACCCGCTGAAACCTTGATATTTACAGGGTTTAGGCTCTTAAACCTCCCTCAAGAGAGTAGTAATTATCACAAGTTTATTGACCATTTTGATGGTAGCGAACGCGAACGATCGTGATTCTACCCTGTAGAAAGTCTAAAAAGTAGCGATCGCACGCACACATTTTTTTGATAACAAGCTACTCAAACCCTTACTGCGTCAAGTATTTCTACTTGCTTATCACCAGTTAAATCTTGGAATCGAGCTTTTTTGGAAAAATAATATTAACCAATTTTTAGCGAAAACAGACCCAGAAATAGAATTATTAGTCCCAACATTTTTAGATAACGACCACCGCGCCTTCTACGGTAGACGCAGGGCTGTTTCATTCTCTTGTAGGGCCTGCCCCCTGTCGTTGCCCCAATCCCGTGGTTGCCCCAATCCCACCAAATGCCTAACAAATTCTGGATGGATAGGCATTCTTGGCACGACTCGTACAAAAGGCTGATTTTCCGTAGGGCCAATCCCCCCGTGGTTGCCCCGAAACAGCCCTGACGGTAGAGGTGTTCCGCAAACTATGTCCCAGAAAGTCGAGTCGTCCCTTTACTCAGTCAAAGTTCCGGCGTCACAGATAATAACGAGCACCAAAACCATTGGTCTCTAAACAGAGATGTTGCACCCTGATCAACAAGCCTGTTTTGGGCGGCCTCTCCTGCCCACCCCCTACTCGCCACAAGAAAACTCATTCTTTGTGAAACGGGCCCCAGAGTCGGATCTTGATAATGCTGCAACATATAAGTCTAAATGGCGCTGGTTGCTGAATCCGAAAGCGAGAATCGACGCACCGAATATGAGCCCAGATTGTGTCCTGAGTTATAGCCCACATTCCGCAGCTTCAACTTTCTGGATCGGTTTTTACCTGTTTTTACCCACCAATCAACCTATCACTTAAACTTTTCTACCGTACATTCACGGATAAAAAACTTTTTAAGGGCATACTTTAGAGATTAAAAAGAGTTTTATCAGCAATTATGCTGTGTGACAACCCTGTTTAGGGAGGTGAGTTATAGCTTTTTAAAAGAGAGAAAAGTCAGGACTAAAATCCGGATGGCAGCACCCCTATTTTTTGAGGCACGCCATAGGAAATAGCTAGCTAGAAGCCATCAATTTAGGTGTTTTTCCTAAATCCAATCAGCTTATTCTCAATCTTCATCGAATCTTTATCAAAACTACTTGCATTAACCTGTGCTTTGCTTTAGATTGAATATGCGAAGGAAAAAAACCTGCTTCCACTCAACATAAAAATAAAGGTATCAACCATGAAATTCCAATTAAACTTAGTCAAATCTATTTTAGCTGTTGCCGGTGTCGCCGCTGTTAGTGCAGTCTCAGCAGCACCTGCCTCCGCATTCGGCTTTGGTAATATCGCTGGTGGCGATACGGTTGGAGACGCTTATGCTAATGACTTTAGCTTTACTGTTGCACAGGATGGCTTAAATAAAGTTCTTTTCAA
>NZ_JAUBVF010000016.1:21013-48825 GCF_036705685.1 Microcoleus sp. AT3-A2 | reverse complement strand
GGTAGCGATACTTTCGTCAGCAGCACTAGCAACACTGAAGCTACTCCTGAACCTTTAACAATGCTTGCTGCTGCTGCTGCTGTTGGGTTTGGTGCTAAGTTCAAAAAGCAACGCGCTCAAGCTCAAAAAGCTGAATAGGCGATCGTTTGAACTCGTTTTCGATTCTGGCTTGATGCCAAACTGATTATTTTATGTTCGAGCTAAAAACCTGGTTTCTTGGTGAAACCAGGTTTTTTAGTATCTGATAGCGCGCCACCGTGAACACCCCAGACTTTGAAACCGAACTCAGAGCATCTCATATTTGTAAAAACACTTCTTTTGGCTCCTTTTTTCTTCCTCTTTCCTCCTGGCTGCTGCCTCCAATTTCTAGCTTGTCTGCTTTCATTGAGATGCTCCCGTCAAATCGCCCCTAGACCGCACATTTAAGAACTACCATAAGACCGTTTCTGAAGCATTTCCCATATATAGCAACCCTTGCAGGAGTCGTAAATTTTTTACCCCACCCCAACCCTCCCCGAACCCGCTTGCTCGGAAGTAAGAAATTTACAAATGATGCGAGGATTGCTATAAAGGCACTGAGATTCTTTAAAAGCAGATAATCACCATGGAGCATTGCTCAATGTCTAACTCGCTGAACCTTATTTACTCAAACCTCAGTGTCACACCCTGCGGTGTGCCAATTGCGTCTACTCTCAAAAAACCCAAGCCTCATTAAGGCTACTTATTTTTAATTATTGTTGATTCACTCCCTTGGTAGTTTTTGCTTACACCGACTGAGTAAGCCAGTGCTAGGCACCCAACCAATCATTTCGAGTAGCCATCTTTTCCATAGGTGTCCTAATGCTGAGCTATGCGTTGCATCTGAGTCTCACCACCCATCAAATTCCAGAGTGTCTACTAACCTCATCTCAAAGATTTACAGCCCTTAAAATCCTCCGAGTCCTTTCCGTAGGAGGGGTTCAAGCTAATGAGTTGTTTACATCCCCTACTATTTTTATGATATGATCTAACAAACAATAGTCTGAGCTGTTTTTAGTTCCGAGTCTGAAAACCTGGATTTTTCGTTGGTACTTCGACTGCCGCATCGACTGGAAACCTTTATTCTAGGGTTGACAATCACAAACTGTCCGAAGTATTGCTCTCATCAATCAACTAATAACTAATATCTAAAATGTTCAAGAGAAAACTTTTTTGGCTCATCATTATCGCCACAGCTTTAGTAACTCTGAATATGACACTCCTGTGGAAACTCGACGATGTTGCTCATTTTTGGATGAGTATAGTTTTTTGGTGCGCTGTGGGTTCCCTGCTTTGGGACAATCAGGATATTCTCAAACAGAGTGATATAAAAAGTGACCTATGGTCGATAGTCGCTGGGACAATATTAATAGCTTTTATTTTATTTAAAAGTGCTGTGGTTTCCAGTAAATTCGATCCTTTTTTAAGACTGGCACCTTTTTTGTCTGGTTTAGGTTTGAGCCTAATTGCGGTAGGTTTTCAGAACTTAAAACTAT
Organism: Microcoleus sp. AT3-A2; assembly: GCF_036705685.1. NCBI lineage: Bacteria > Bacillati > Cyanobacteriota > Cyanophyceae > Oscillatoriales > Microcoleaceae > Microcoleus > Microcoleus sp. AT3-A2. Next base: position 47,311 of record NZ_JAUBVF010000016.1, on the reverse strand, counting down.
ATTGGCGTGAATTGGTAATACTATTTTTTCATGGCACCCCCAGTGTCATTACGTTACCTTTAGTGGATTTTGTTGCCTCGCTTACTGCTAAATTTGCTTATTATTCTTTGTGGTATGTCGGTTTTGATGTAACACGTGATGGTAATTATGTTGCTTTACCGACAGGAAGGGTGTTGGTAAATGGGGGTTGTTCGGGTATAGAGGCAATGAATTATTTATTAGGTTTAGCTGTAGTTTGTTTGGTGATGTTTCCTACTAAACAAAATAAGGCTTTGGTAATAGGTGTCGCTGTCATTTGTGGTTTTATTATTAATGTTTTTCGAGTGGCGGGAATGGCATTGTTAGTTGCATCTAATCGCCTAGATTTGTTTAAATATTGGCATGAGGGTGAAGGTTCTTTAGTCGTGGGCATGATTGCGGTGATTTTGTTTGGGATATTTTATCAGTTTATGTTGAAACGAGATAGCAAACTTAGTCACAGTTCGGGAAATTAATTAGTTGTAATTTGGGGAAATATATCGGTTCTTCGATTTTCCCTCCCATAGTCAGGAGTCTCGCTCACTCAAATGTCCGGGTGTTGAAATCCGCCAATGTCACTACCTGTCGTTTAACTGCCTCTATATTTATCATAGAAAGGATGTCAGGAATTATCGGAAACCTCTTATGGCGACAAATGAAAGTCAAATAAATCACATTTACGGTTCAGAGGATGCTCAGGGTATTTTACAGCTTGCGATCGCGCGGCGACAGGATGAAGGAGAATTATCCAGAGTGCAGCTTTTCGAGATTGCAGCGGAATTGGGCATTTCCGAACAGGATATTGTAGCGGCGGAACAGCAATGGTTAGCAACTAGAGGAGAAGTTCAAGAAAAGCTGGTTTTTAACTCTTACCGTCGTCGCAAATTGCAGAAAAATGTGACCAAGTACGCAATTATCAATACTTTTCTAGTTTTGTTTAATCTAGCAGCATCGCACGAGCTTTCTTGGTCGCTGTTCATTTTACTAACGTGGGGATTGGGATTGTCACTAAATGCTTGGAATGTTTATCAAACTGAAGGCGAAGATTACGAACAAGCGTTTCAGCGGTGGCGGTTGAAGAAACAAGTCGGAGAGTCTATTGGTACTGCGACGAATAAGTTTATGAAGTGGTTGCAGTCGTGACTTGGTATGGTAAAAAACGCTATCGTCCTTTCTTTTACTTCACCTGGTGAAGTAATTCGGATTTTAACTCGTTATATCAATTCCGGTTATACCGGAATGATTGTTGACTGTTGACTGTAGAAGGAGGAGTCGAAAAACTGAATATGTGAGTGTTAACTGTTGACTCGATTTTATGATTCTGATGCAACCGGAAACGATGTTACTGGAAAGAATAATTGTTAAGATTTTTTCTTGAACCTATCCCAAAGCGCGATCGCCCTTTATTGAGTTACACAATGAAGGACACTGCAATGCCGTGTCCCTCCAAATATCCCTCTTTTAATTCCTCCCGCCAGTCGATCGCATTCTCTGGGCCCGAAAAACCTAAGTTTCCTGCGACGAATCTTCCCTCGCAGTATCTTCAACCACAGGATGAATTAAAGCAGATCGCAAACCTTGCCGAATTTCTGAATTCAAATACCTGCGCTGCAAAACCTGCCATTTTTGCCAAGCTGCATAGCGATTTTCGGCTAACAAACCAGCCAACTTGGGCAACTCTTTTTTCAAATCGCGATCGACAAAATCTGTCAGAAACTCGTCTAAAACTTCACTGTCTTGAATATCGCCCAAACATTCCTGAATAGCTTTCACATCTTCGACATAAACTTCGTAAGTCTCGCTGTAAAAATCTCCAAACAGATTCATCAAATAGCGAACCCGCTTAGCTTGCTTCCGCAAATCGTGCAGAATAGTTCCCTCGGCTGCTAACTTCTCTTCGACAGCCTCAGCATTTAAATCATCAACAACTTTAACTTTGCCATCCTCATATTCTGTGCCCAACAGCCAAGCCGGATGCAGGAAAAACTCACTAACTTGAGGTAACAGTAAATCTGGCAAAACCTCAGTAATTGGCAAATGTTCGATCGCCTGAAACTGCGGTTTTTCCAGCCAATCCTCGATCGACTCCTTCAGCGATTCGTAGGTTTTGTGCTCTAAAATCGCCCTCACCCCTTTCAAAGCCCGGTGTCGCTGTTTGAGCAAATTCAACAAAGCCTTATCCAAAACTTTCTGTTCCTCAGTCGGCAAATTCTGGTAATAGCGGTTTTGGAGACTTTCGAGCATCACATCCAAATCCCTGAGCGTTCCCAGAATCCGCCCCACCTTACCAATTTTACGTTCAGAAGCCTCTTTTGGCCAATCTAAAACTGGAGCAAAACCAGTCACAGCCGATCGCAAACGTCTCAATCCCACGCGCATTTGATGAAGTTCTTCCGCGTCTTTGTCTTTGATAACTTCAGCCTCGTGCGCTATACTTTTGCGGAAATATTTCTCAATCGCCCCAGATGCAGCGTCTCCGAGAGTTTTAACTTGAGTTTTAACTTTTGCTGATGTTTTTACGTTCATGGCAGGTGTAGATTCCACTTTGCTGATCGACTTTAATCTCGATTTCAAAGCTTTGCTAATAAGGGGTTATATCCTAGCACACACTTTTAATTAGGAAGCGCAACCCGAATAAATCTTAATATAAAGTGCTTGACAATTTCTACTAAATCAGCATTTACGAATCTAAAATCTAAAATCTAAAATCTAAAATCTAAAATCTAAAAGCTAAAATCTAAAATCTAAAATCTAAAATAAAATTACCCTCCCTCACCCTTGAACTCATAAAAATTGGATTTCTGGCGCGCTTTCCCAAATAGGTTAAGATCGCTGCAAACTGATATTTATTCGCCAAAGGGTGAGAGAGGGTGCGATCGGGAGGACAGGTTTTAAATTCAATCAAACCCGCCCAGGCTGCCCGACTTCAAAGAGGCAGTTTAGCCTTTCCAGTCTTTCTCAGATTGCGAGAGCACGTAGGTTGCTACATCCTCGATTTGTTCGGGCTTCAAGCGGCCGGCGAAAGCAGGCATAGCATTTTTGCCCTTAGTTACCTGAGTGGTAATAGCTTCCAGAGAATTCATGCCGTACTTCTCAAGAGCGTCCTTTTTCAAGGTTTTCATGGCCATAACCACGTTGCCGCCACCGATGTGACAAGCAGCACAGTTGGAGCTAAAGATTTTAGCTCCGTTAGCAGCATCACCTGCCAAAGCAGGGCGGCCAAAGCCGACGGTAAAAATTGCGATCGCTAACAGGGCGATCGATAAGAGTCTTTTCAACACAGTTCTCCTCTAATGGACACGCAAAGGGTGATTCTTTAGATATTTTACCTGTTAAAACAGGCGCGATCGCACACTCGTATCGCCTTCTTCCGAGTAATTTACCACTTTTTGGCAGTGGCAGTTCAACTCTCAAAATTCTCCACGCCCCAGCCCGGAGCTTTCTGAGCAGCCCGGATCACAAAAGCCGCTAAATTTTCAATCTCAGCCTGTGGCATCCAGCTTTCCGGCACTTGGCGGCACCAAAAAGTTTCCTCAGTACCGTCATAAGTCATCGGTTCTCTCAGATACGCCACCAGACTATTGATGTTGTTGCGGGGAGGCGTTGCCCCCTTGAGGTCAGCCAAAGACAGAGATATCGTCGGATCGGGCAAATTAGCACCTCCGACGTGACAATTCAGGCAACTTTGCTCGAACAACACCTTGCCCGCAGACAAATCCTGGGCCGAAAACAAGCGAGTATGTCCCTCAGAGTCCAACTCCAGAGCCACAGGTTCGCTGGCTTGTAAATACCTATTGACGTAAGAATCGGCAGCAGCCAAAACAGGTTGAGGAGCCAACAGCACGGGCAAAATAATTAACATCCCCAACAGAAAGCAGACAAAAGCACAACGACGCAGCATGAGGGACTACAACCTTTTGCGAGAATCAATGAGCCGGAGGTAAATTTTAGATTTCAGATTTTAGAGCGAAAAACGACCAGCCAGCAATTATTGCCGAACTTCAGCGCTCTCCCAATCCAAAATCCAAAATCTAAAATCTAAAATCTAAAATCGATTAGCGAGCGCCTTTGCCACCAGCCCACTGCTTGGAGACAATTTTTGGCTGCAACAGAATGTGACCGGCAATCGCGTACAAATCGTCATCCGAGAGATTTCTCATCTCAGCGAAAATATCCGCACTCTTCATGCTCGGATGCAGTTCCGAAATTTCCTCAAACCCGTCATAAGTGGTGGGATTTTTCATAAAGTCCACCAGCGACTCAATATTATTCCGGGGCGGGTTGGCCAAAGCCAGAGTTTCCGGACTCAAATTCACGTTCGGGTCAGTTTTGGTCATGCCCGCAGCGTGACATTGAGCGCAAGCCGAATTGAACAGGCGTTTGCCTTGCTCAACTTGTTTGAGGCTCAGCACCACTGGAGTACCCTTGTCATTCAAAGGCAGAGTGCGAAGTTCAGGACTCAGTTCGATAGCCATCGCACTGCTGACAAATAACTGAAATGTCAAGAATACAGTGGTCAGAGCAATGAAATATCTTTTAAGCATGGTTCTCCTTAAAAAAATCCGGCAAATTATTGAACGCTAAGAGATCATACCTGGCAAACAGATTTGTGTTCAAAATTCCCTCTTTCTGCAACAACTAGCCAAAGTTTGTGCAGCCATACCTTTAAAGGTAGAGGAATTTTGCGATCTAATCTGCAAGAAGTTTTGAGTCGCGCCTTTTTTCGAGAGTGGACATAATTGCCTTAACATCCTCCAAAGCCAAACGGGTTTGAGGGTGCTTGTAGGCAATTTCCAACTCATCGCACAAGCGGATCACTTCTTCAACAGGGACGTTGAAGTCCTCTGCTATTTCTGCGATGGACAGGTCTGCAAAACCCATAATTTTTAGGTCGCTGACAGGTCAAAATTGAGTTGACGGCTATTAACTGAAAGCCGGACAATTTTAGAAAGCGCTGTTAGCTTGTTCTGTTAGTTTGTTCTGAGATTTTGTTTGATCTATCGCAAGCTAACTAACCGCTAACTGCGACTAGGCATTTTTGCCCAGCCTAACTTCAGGGCCAATCAACTTCTGATCAATATCATCCCACTGCTGCGTCGTTATTACCAATAGCACTTGCGCGGGCGGGGTTCAAAACCCGGTGTCTGCGTGAACGTCTCGTTACCAAACTCAATATTTTGGGTAGAAGCCGGGTTTTTCGTAATTCCTCAGAAATTTCCCTCTGTGCCCCAGACTCACCAATAGACAATCATCCGGCGGTGCTGCTTAGGGAGAAAGCTTGAAAGCGTGAGTCTGCGGGGGCAAAGCGTGGCCGTCGCTGCCATCAAGGGCGGAGAATTCCGAGCCAGCCAAGAACGGCTGGGGCTGGTGCAGACTGATGAGCTGACCGAGAGTTTTCTTTAATTGAGTCCGAGGTACGATCAAGTCTACAAAACCGTGGGCGAAGGAGTATTCGGAAGTTTGATAATTTTCCGGCAGCTTTTCCCGCAGAGTTTGCTCGATTACCCGGCCGCCCGTAAAGGCCACAGTAGCTTTTGGCTCTGCAATTATAATGTCTCCCAGCATGGCAAAACTGGCGGTGACGCCGCCGGTGGTCGGGTGGGTCAAAATGGGGATGTAAAGCAGTCTCGCTTCCCGGTGGCGTTCCAGAGCGCCGGAAATTTTAGCCATTTGCATCAAGCTGAGCATTCCTTCTTGCATTCTCGCACCGCCAGAAGCGCAGACAATGATCACGGACAAGCGTTCCCGCGTGGCGTGTTCGATGAGGCGAGTTAGCTTTTCTCCGACAACTGAGCCCATGCTGCCGCCGATGAACTGAAATTCCATGACTCCGAGGGCGACGGGCAAATTTTCGAGTTTGCCGATGCCTGTTTCTACGGCGTCTAGGTGGCCTGTTTTTTCTTGAAATTCTCGCAGTCGATCGCTATATTTTTTTCGATCGCGAAATTTCAGGGGATCGGTGGCGTGCAGTCCTTCGTTAATGGGTACCCAGGTATTGGGATCGATCAACTGTTCGATGCGATCGTCACTGTAAACTCTGATATGATGCCCGCATTCCAAGCAAACCATTTGATTTGCTCGCAGGTCTTTGGTATAACTCAGGGCATCGCAAGCTTCGCATTTATTCCAAAGCCCGTCCGCAATTTCTCGTTCCGGCCGTTCTTGGGAGTTCGGTACTGATTTTCGTCGATTTGCAAACCAATCAAATAGAGACATTAAAACTTGGTAATTGTTAACTGTTGACTGTTGACTGTTGACTGTTGGCTGTTGGCTGTTGACTGTTGGCTGTTGGCTGTTGGCTGTTTTTATTTGTGAGTTGTTAGCTGCTACCAATAACTAATAACTAATAACCAATAACCCATAACCCATAACAACAGACAATAAACAACAGACTTGACTACTGACTATTGTCCTCTTCAACTGGACTGATGAGGAGCCATGCTGTTCGCTGGTGTTGTGGAAGAACTTGCAGGGCTGTAGCACTTCCAGCCCCGAAATAAGATGCTATGCCCAAGTCTACAATCCGGGCCGGGATTTCATGAGCAGCTAGGAGCTGCTGCATTAATTCCGCTTCCCAACGAAAGCTAGTAGTTGTAAGTGTAATCCAAGACACGGAACAATTTTACCAATTTTTGAGACAATATTATGTTCGATCGCGCCTGACTACCTGCCGATCAGAAACTAAAATTCGGGAAAAACAACTGGAAGTAACTAGATAAGATCGCTTCGCCCCACAGAGCAGTAATTGCTGCACCGAGAGCCAGAAACGGCCCGAAAGGCATGGGTTGACGCCGATCGAGTAACCCGATAGCGATCGCCCCGCCACCTGCAAAAGCTCCGGCTACACAGGCAATAAATCCCGCTAGCAGCAAGTATTTCCAGCCCAGCCAAGCTCCCATCAAGGCCGCCAATTTGGTATCTCCGGCCCCCATAGCATTCTGCCCCAGTCCGATCGTCCCGGCGAGTCCGATCGCATCAAACAGCCACAACCCGACAACTGCTCCCGCGATCCCGTCGAGTACCAGATAGTGTACCGAGTCGATCAAACTAAATGTCGGCCACCAACCTTTCGCCACCTGGAAAACCAATCCGAGCACCAAACCCGATCGAGTTAAAGAATTAGGCAAAGTCATTGTATCGCAATCAATCAAAGACAAAGCTAACAGCCAGCTAAACAAAGCCCAAAAACCAAGAGTTTGCACTGTTACGCCAAACCGCCAGAAGATCAGCAAAAATAGCAAACCCGTAGCTGCTTCCACCAGCGGATAGCGGGCAGAAATGCGACTGTGGCAGTGATTGCAGCGTCCCCGCAGCCACAGCCAACCGAAAACGGGTATATTTTCGTAATTTCTGAGTTGATTTAAACATTTGGGACAGCGAGAAGGAGGGTGGATCACCGACAAACCGGCAGGCAACCGATAGACTACCACATTTAGAAAGCTGCCAATAGCCGCTCCGAAAATAAAGACGATCGCCGTGACAAGGGAATTAAAGATTATTTCCATTAAGTTGACTGTTGACTGTTGACTGTTGACTGTTGTCTGCTGACTGTTGACTGTTGTCTGTTGACTGTTGTCTGTTGACTGTTGTCTGTTGTCTGTTGACTGTGGTTATTTATTAATTGTTAGATTGTTCTCGGTCAATTACCAATAAGGTTTGTAGTAGGGACTTTAGTCAAAAGTCAAATTCTGAGGACTAAAGTTCTCACCACAAACCTATTTTTTGACACTCGTTCGAGCAAACATAAATATTAGTTGTCAATGCCCAATGCCCAATGCCCAATGCCCAATTACTAATTAATACATTTGAGATTCAATTTCGTCAAAAGTAACAAAACGTTCACCGGGCAATAAAATTGGCTGCGAAGCAAAAATTACCTGGCCTCGATCGCTTCCTTGACTGACAACTACACCGGCCGGACGCTGCATCTGCTCGGAATGCACTTTCAGATACATACCATAGGCCGATCGAGCAGCTCGGATCAAATCGGGAGCTAGCAAGCTGTGACGAACGGAAGTTTCTCTCGTGGGTTCTGGGTTTGGTTGGTATGGGTTCACTGGAAACTTATCATAATGGTATTAAGTCGAGCTATTGGTGTTGCCTCTAGAGCGATCGAACTTACCTTATTTTTTAAGAATAAACTTAGGTGGAAATTATTAATAGATTAACCTACAATCCTCCCTTGGCTGCGATCGAACTGCGGCTGCGATCGCTCCTTTCCGCTCAACTGTACGCTGCTGCGTGGGTAGATCCGTCCCCCGCAACGCTAATGGGGGTTTTCGATCACCTGCGAACTCTGCGCTACATCCTCCACGACTACGTGCCCAGGCCGGTGTCCGAATCTCCGCCCAACCCGGGCGAGGTGTGCTACCAGTGGCAAACAGGCACCTTGCTGTTCACGGATTTGGCAGGGTTTACCTCGCTGTTGGAAGCGAATGCGACCCAGGGGCGCAAGGGAGCTGAAACGCTGCTGGGCGTGATTAACGACTATTTTGCCTCGATGATTGAAATTGTTAGCAAATCGGGCGGGGATTTGCTGGAGTTTACCGGAGATGCGATGCTGGTGCAGTTTCTGTCAGGAATTTACCAAGAGGATACAGCGAGGGCGGTGCGGGCGGGTTTGCGGATGCAGCGGGCGATGGCTCAATTTGCCAATATTGAAACGGCGCGGGGTGTTTTGTCTTTGAGGATGCGGGTGGGTATCCACTGCGGCCGCTATATTAGTGCTGACATCGGTACGCCGCTGCGGATGGCTCACGTACTGCTGGGGCATTCAGTCCAGCAAGCCAAGCAAGCTGAGGGTTCTGGGACTGTGGGGCGGGTGTGTGTGACTGAAACTGCTAGAGAGTCTTTGGGACAACAATTTCGTTTTGAAGTTGGGAAACCGGGTTATTTTTTGGTGGCGGACGATTTCACGGACGATCGACTCGGAGAGTATGATATCACTTTGACTGGGCGGCGGATGCCAAGTTCGGTATTGCTCGATCGCAGCGTTGCGGGCTTGGTAAAAGAAATCGGGGAAGCTGTGAAGCGGCTTGAACCCCTTGCTAGTTATATTCCCAAAACTATCCTGAGACTACTGGTGGAAAATGCAGACAGGCGGAAAATACCACCGGATTTTCCTGAACCGACGGTGATGTTTGTCAACTTGATTGGTTTACCGGAGTCTGTGGAGAAAGCTTCGCCGGAGGAAGAAGTCAATCTGGTAGTGGGTTTTTCTCGGGTGTTTGCGTCGATCGATGCTGTAGTCTCAGCTAAAGGGGGCGTGTTGCAGAAAGTAACGGCGCACTTAGACGGTTCGGATATGCTGATTTATTTTGGCGTGCCCGACGCTCACACTGATGACGCCAGCCGCGCAGCTAGTGCGGCGATTGCGATCCGAGATATGATTGCAGGTTTGCCTCTGGTAATTATCGCGGGTGAAGAAGTAAAAGTAAGCTGTCAAATTGGGCTATCCCTGGGGCCGGTGTTTGCTGCTGAGGTTGGGGAACCGCGAGGGCGCAGGGAGTTTAATATCCTCGGCGATACGGTGAATACGGCGGCTCGGTTGATGAGCAAGGCGGGGGAAAACCAAATTTTGATTGGTGAAAGGGTGTGTGAGTCGATCGAGCTAAACTTCATTTGCGAGGCTTTGGGAGCTGTTTCTCTGAAGGGGAAATCTGCTCAAACTCCGATTTTTGCTTTGCAAGGTGCAAAAGGGGAGAAGGGAAAAGCGGGCGTTTAAATAACTTTGCTGGACAATAGTTGTACAGTTTTTATGCTTCACAAAGGCAAGTACAGCACAACCGCTTTCCACTGTGACTACTAAATGTTATTTTTATAATTCTTTACGATACATCACAATAAAAACCGCCACTTCGTCAGATCAGTTCCGGTTGCATCGGAATGATTTAACCGCAGAGAACGCAGAGAATGCAGAGGGAGATCAGAGAGAGGTGAATAATTCCGATGAGGGGCGGAATTAATATCACTCGCATAGACTAAACTCCGATCGATACTTCACCGTTCCGCTGCAATCCTGCAAAGCTCCACTTTCTAACTCCAACACCATAAACGCTTCATCGGGCACATCATATTCACATTTTAAACTCTTTCTACTAGCAGGAATAAACCCAAAACGCGGATAAAAATCTGGATGACCAAGCACAACTACTGCTTGAAACCCCGATCGCCCGCACTCTTTTAAACCTTCCTGAATCAGCAGCGTTCCTATACCTTGCCGCTGATATTCGGGAAGAACTGCGACTGGGGCCAACCCCTGAATCGACAAATTCCTAGAACATTTTCCTTCGACGACAACCGGACTGAAGAAAATGTGTCCGACAATGCGATCGGATTGTACCGCAACGAAGGAAAATGTAGATGCAATTCCCCGCAATCGATCGACTAGATTTGCCTCATTTTGCCGCCCGAATGCCGCAATATTAATGTTGCGAACAGCTTCTAAATCTTCTAGTTTTTCGATACGGATATCCATAGCTTAGATTAATGGTTGTGCGATCGCCCTGGCAGACGAATTACTACAGAAACTGTTTCTATCTTTCGATCGCGATATTAATCAAATTATAGCGCCCCTGAAGCCTTTTTCGTCTTTTTGAGTTATATATTTTTGGCAAGTAATTATACAACGACTTGCAGATGAATGCAAAATCGTCGCCAAAGTCGATCGCTTCCAATCTTCACGCCCGATGCGGAACCGCTTAACTCTCCTTATTGCGGTACAAGCTGACTTGAAGACAATCGCTTAATGCCCTCCATCGCTGTAGTTTCTCCGGCTTTGTCACCGCCCTCACGGGCAATTTTTAAAGCTCCCTCGTAGGATTCGAGAGCTTCAGCATATTGACCTAGACTTTCATGAATTGCGCCCATATTGTTGAGCAAGCGTCCGATACTTGTCTTGTCGCCGATTGCTTCTAACATCGGTATTGCTTGCTGAAAATAGATCAGCGCTTGAGTATCTTTGCCGAGTTTGCGGGAGGTAAGTGCCATGTTATTGAGGAGGCGGCCGACGCCAGCCCTGTCTCCGATTTCTCGGCGAATTGCTAAAGCTTGGTGGTAAAATTCCATCGCTCTATTAAAGTCGCCGATGTTGTAGTAGACGCCGCCCATGTTATTGAGGGTACGACCTAAATCGCGCTGATCGCCGACAGCCGTGCGAATCGTCCGCGCTTGCTGATAAAATTCGATCGCCTTGGCGTAATCTACCTGTTCTGCGTACACGGCCGCGATGTTGTGGAGGGATTCTCCAATTTCAATTTGGTCGTCTGCAGTTTTGGCAAGTTCCAAAGCTTCTTGGTGCAGTTTCATCGCTTCGGAAAAATTGTCCCCAATCCGGTTGACGAAACCTATGAGATTGAGAGTGCGCGCGATACGACGCCCTCCGCTGATTTCTCGGTGAATGACTAAAGCTTGCCGCAAAACTTCCAAAGCTTCGGGCCTCAAACCCATTTCGCCATAAACTTCCCCCATATTATTGAGGGTTTCTCCGATTCCCGCTTGGTCGCCTAGTTGCTTGCGAATTGCCAAAACTTGCTCAAAAGTTTCGATTGCTTCTCGAAACAAACCCTCGCGGTGCTGTTTTACTCCTGTTTCAAAGAGTTCGTCTGCTTGCGTTTTGGGGTCAGTTGCCTGAGCGTGATCGCTCGCTTGGGCGCGCCTCGCATTTATAATTGGCGCATAAGCCCGGGCGTCTGAAATTGCTAGCAAGGTGAGTGCGGGCGATAAGACAATACTTATAGCTGCGAGATAGCGGAAGTGGTAAGAGCGGCTGTACACCGATCGAGTCCTCCAATAGCCAAGTTATACCTATTAAGATAGAGCTTTTTGGGGTGTTCCTGCCAAATTTTTTCTCAATCTCTAGGTTCTGACTGGGTTTTTGTCTTGCCAGACTGCCATAATCAGCGGCATATTGTTGAGAGCGGATATGAGAGCAAAGTTTTTGCTGGGTGGAAGCGATGCTTTTTCAGAACTTTGCAAGATGATGTCCTGTTGGTCAAGCGTGATCCAAGCAATTCCTGACAAAACTTGAATTTCTCGATGAGTTTGAGGCAATCTGTATACCTCGTTTTCCATCAGAATAATGCGATCTGGCGCTGCACATTCGCAAGATATTTGAAGCATAGCATCTCCTACTTGGTAATTGGTAATTGCTAATTAGTAATTGCTAATTGAGGACTGTATTTCACTTTTTTTCCACGCAACCCAAACACTACTATTGGCAATAACGCCGATCGATCCAAGCGCGCATTTCATCATCCGTCGCCACGCAGGTAGAACGACCAGTCGCCCGATCGCAACCATGCCACCAAGTGTTACCATAGCGATCGCACGTCTGCCAAATTCTCAGTTCGTTTTCACCAGAAATGAGGTAGAGGAAAAACTGCCCAATTTGATTTATAGCTGAAAAGAGATATTGCCCTTTCAGTTTTTCGGATGGTTTAGCTCGATCTGCCATCCAAAAAAACATCATTATTCGGGGATTTATCCGACTTTTGTAAGTAGACATAGCCAACACCTTAAAGTGATAATTTTTACAAAAACTGCACCAATAAAATTACAAAAAATAGCTTTTAACTGCAATATTTTCATCGCAATTACAGCACAATATGGTTGTCGTGCAATTTCTGTAAAAGTCTATCTGTTACCTGATAAATTAACCTTAACTCTGGGGCAATTGACAATCAAAGCATTGCTTGCATAGGTTGTATGAATAAAATCGATATATCGAAGCCCTTGTGACAATTTGGGTACTACTGGCACAAACGCTATGAACGAAATCAATACGCGGCGGATGAAACTCTCTCAAATTCAGGCTTTTATCGCAGTAGCAGACTGTGAAAACTTTAGCGAGGCGGCTTTGCAATTGGAACTGTCCCAATCCGCAGTCAGCCACGCCATCGCCTCTTTAGAAACAGAATTAGGAGTGCAACTGTTCCACCGGGGGCGACACGGTGCTCAACTGACGCCGGTGGGGGAAAGGGTGCTGCTTCACGGGCGTCAAATAGCCTGCGCCTTAGAAAGGATGGTCAAAGAAGCGGATTTAGAAAAAGGTTTGCAGGGAGGCCAGGTACGGATAGTTACTTTTCGGAGTGTCGCAACTCATATCCTACCGGGTATTATTGCTAAATTTCGCAGTTGCTTTCCCAAAATTGCCGTCAGCATTACCGAAGTTTATTATACCCAAGCTGTGGAAGAGGCTTTGCGATCGGGCAAAGCAGACATCGGCTTTGTCTCTCTTCCCATATCCGATGAATTTGAAACTAGAGAAATTTTGCGGGATAAATATGTTGTGTTGCTGCCGCCAAATGCCAAATTGTCAAGTGCTAAGATTACCTGGAAAGAATTAGCGGCTTATCCGTTGATTTTGCAGCCACCGGAAACCGCTTGTTCTGTACCGCTTCGCAAATATTTGACAACTTCGGGGTTTCCCTTAAATATCGCTTACGAACTCAGCGAAGATTCAACTATTGTCAGTATGGTGATGCAAGGTTTGGGTGCAGCAATTCTGCCCCGTTTGGCTGCGGAACCGATACCTGCTAAGGTGAAAATTTGCAGTTTTCCGGCGGATTTTGAGAGAGTAATTGGGGTGGCTGTTTTGAGGGATGCGCTGTTAGTTCCGGCCGTGTTTGCGTTTTTGGATGTAGTTAAAAGTGCGATAGAGGTTGATAGTGAGGGCGAGTTTGCGATTAATCCTTCATGAGAAACCTAAGTCAGTTGTTATTGGTTATTCGTTAGATTGGAATTTTGTTACCGCAGATATCAGCAGATAAACACAGATGAACGCGGATGGGATTTTATTTGCGTATATCTGCATTCATCTGCGGTAACAAAAAATCGCATAACCAATAGTGCGATCGCTGATTGCCTACTTCATGCGCTTTGCAACAAGACTAGAACTGTCGCCTTGGTGGAATTTTATTCGACCGTCTATGGAGTTTTTATCCTTTAATTTTAGCCAACCGCTACCAAATGCAGGATCGTTCTCGTCATTACCGTCCCATGTAAACTCAAATCGCTGATCCTTTCCATCTTTTACGACTTCGCCGTCAATTTCACCTGATACTAAACCGAATTGAAATTCTCCTGAACCTGCTTCATCAATCTCGATATAGGCTTCAACTTCCATGTCCAAATAATCACTATCCCACATTGCCATCTCTGCGATCCGCCATGTACCGCTATATTGCATTCCTTTCATCCTCCACTTGTATTATTAACGGTCACAAAACCAATATAGTCGAAACAGTGACGCTCAAGCAGTACGCAAACGCTCAATATCCCGGATCGGCGGCGCACCAAACATACGAGAATATTCGCGGCTGAACTGTGAGGGGCTTTCATAACCCACCTGATAGGCAGCATTTGCCGCATCGGAGTTTTCGGCAAGCATCAGGCGACGTGCTTCTAATAGTCTTAATTGCTTTTGATATTGAAGTGGACTCATCGATGTCACTTCCTTGAAATGGTAATGGAAAGATGAAGGAGACATATTGGCTTGTCCTGCCAAATCCTCAACCCGCATCGGTTTTGCAAAATCAGTTTTAATCAGTTTGATCACCTCAGCGATGCGCTGCATATTGCTGCCAGATGTTGCAATTTGGCGCACAGCTTCGCCTTGTTCACCCATTAAAAGACGATAATAGATTTCGCGGATAATCATCGGTGCGAGGATAGGGATATCTTGTGGCGTATCCAAAAGCCTTGTCAATCTAAGGGCGCAATCGAGCAATGGTGCATCAGCAGTGCTGACGAACAAGCCTCTGACAGAGTTCTCTTTCTTACTGGCGCTTGGACTGGTTTGGGCAGTAATAATGTCACAGAGTTGGCGTGGGTCTAAATTCAACTTGAATCCTAAATACGGCTTGTCTGGAGTGGCCTCTACAACAAATCCGCTCAGTGGCAAATCAACTGAGATCACAAGATATTGAGCCGCGCCATAACGATAGGTTTCCTCACCCAGCAACGCTTCTTTTTTGCCCTGAACGATGATGCCGAGAATAGGTTGATAGACACCGTGCAGTGCGGCGGTAACTGAAGATTCTCGCGTAAATTCCAGCTTATCTATAGCTGTTTTATGAAAACCGTTCCCCTTGCCTTCAGTGTGCCGAGTTACTAATGCCGCCAATTCTTTACATTGATTAGCGATCCTCTTCGAGGGCTTCGCTAACGCATTTTGGTTTATTACTTGGTTGAGCATTTCAATCGCCATGCTATTTTTTTGATTGATTTAACCATTCCCTTTCGATCATTATAGAGCATCTTTATCCGTTCATAAAATCTTGCTTTGGAGGATTAGGCAATAAATTGCGAGGTCTGTGTATTCAAAACCCTTGCTTTTACTCATAGGATGAACACATCTGAATGAAACAGTAAAAGGATAAGGCAATGACGAAAGACAAGACAAAAATCGCATTGGTAACAGGGGCGAGCCGAGGACTTGGCAAAAATACCGCTTTAACTCTTGCCAGAAAAGGAGTTGATGTCATCGTGACTTATTACAATAGCGATGAAGAAGCCAAAAGCGTTGTATCTGCGATCGCCGAGATCGGAGCTCAAGCCGTTGCCATGCAACTGGATACTTCAAACACCAAAACCTTTGACGGTTTTGTGGAACAAGTCAAGCAGTCACTCAAAAATAAATGGCAGACAGAGCATTTTGATTTCCTTGTTAATAATGCTGGTATTGGAGTTCATGCGTCTTTTGCTGATACCACCGAAGATGATTTCGATCGCTTGATGAATATTCATGTAAAGGGCGTTTTCTTCCTCACACAGAAACTTCTGCCTTTGATCAATGATGGAGGAAGGATTGTCAATATTTCGTCTGGACTTGCTCGTTTTACCCTACCTGGCTATGCAGCTTATGCAAGCATGAAGGGAGCGATCGAAGTTTTGACCCGATACATGGCGAAAGAACTCGGACCAAGACAAATTGCCGTAAATGTGGTGGCCCCGGGCGCGATTGAAACGGATTTTAATGGCGGTGCGGTGCGTGACAATCCTGAGATTAACAACTTTATCGCTTCGCAAACTGCCTTGGGCCGCGTTGGTCTTCCTGATGATATTGGCGGTGCGATCGCCTCTTTGCTATCCGAAGAAAACAGATGGGTGAATGCACAGAGAATCGAAGTCTCTGGCGGTCAGTTTGTTTAATTCAAACTAAGCTCAACAGAAGGGACAGAAATAGGAGATTTCGAGTGAGAGCCATCCAATTTTAAGGTGAAATAGAAGAGGAAGATATGACTACACAGCTTTTGACCGACCATCTCGCACTGATTGGCAAGGATACCGAAGCTTGGATAAATTTATTTGCTGAAGATGCAGTTGTGGAATTTCCGTATGCTGCTGCTCTGAATGCGCCAGAACGATTTGAAGGCAAATCTGCCATCTACAACCACATGAAAAAGATGGTTGCACAGATGCAAGATTTAGTATTCACGAATGTTCGCGAATATCAAACGTCAAACCCTAATGTTTTACTTGCCGAGGTTCATGGAGAAGCCGAGATTGTCGCCACAGGCCGCCACTATCAACAAGATTACGTGATGCGACTAGAAACCAAGGATGGAAAGATCGTTCACTACCGTGAATACTGGAACCCTGTCCCCGTTATTGATGCAATGGGCGACACCCAAAAATTGCGCCAATTTTTCAGCCGAGGCTAATACATAAAAGAGAGGAAAGCTATGAAAATTGTCATTGCAGCCGCATCAGGCAATATTGGACGGCGCACCGCCGAGAAAGTGATACAAGCTGGAGCCGAAACCGTTCTTTTGGCAAGACATCCAGAGAAATTAGCCGATCTAGTTGAGCGAGGTGCGACAGTGAAGCAAATTAGCAGTGACGATCCTCAAGGATTGAGCGAAGCAACACAAAATGCAGATGCTTTGTTTTGGCTGACTCCACCGAAACTCGACACACCAAGCTTATCCAACTGGTACATCCAGACGGCAATGGCTGGAGCCACAGCAGTGCGTGAAAACGGCATTAAGCGAGTCGTCAATATTTCTAGCATTGGTGCAGGTGCAAAACCAAATTTAGGTACAGTCTCATTCGTTGGTGATGTTGAATCGATTTTCAACCAAACGGGAGCCAATGTACTGCATCTGCGTCCCGGCTATTTTATGGAGAATTTTCTAAGTCAAGTCAAGTTGATTCAGCAAGACCATACCGTATACTTCCCCTATGCCAGCGACCATGATCTTCCGTGGATTAGCAGTGACGATATCGGCGATGAGGCTGCAAAATATCTACTCGACGATCGTTGGGCAGGTAAGTGGACTCGTAATTTGATGGGGCCAGAAAATTTAACGATCTTGGAAACAACGGCTATTCTTTCACAATTGCTCGATTGCCCGATAGAATATGTGCAAGTGACAATTGAATCTATCCAGCAGCAACTGGCATCGATCGGAGCAACACCTGATGTACAAAAAGAGTTAGGGAAGCTGTTTATTGCCCTTGGCGATCCTGACGGAATTTATGCGACAGCCCGAACCCATGAAGCGGTTACACCAACGACATTTGAGCAGTTTGTAAAAAACAAACTACTTCCCAATATCTGCTGAATGCCTTGACATTGCTAGGAGGTTTCAATACTGATGGAAGTCATTTATATCACCACCGTAACAAAAACAAATTTCCAGTAACATCACAAAAATAGGAGATTTCAATGTCGAACTTAAATGGAAAGGTTGTCATCATTACTGGAGCCAGTAGTGGAATTGGGGAAGCCACAGCCCGTATGCTCGCTCATCAAGGCGCAAAAGTGGTTTTAGGCGCACGTCGCACCGATCGCCTAGAAGCGATCGCCAAGGACATTCGTGCGGAGGGTGGAACAGTCGAATACCAGGCTCTTGATGTGACGCAACGCAGTCAAATGGAGGATATCGTTCAATTCGCCCAGAGCAAGTTCGATCGCGTAGATGTCCTGATTAACAATGCTGGCATCATGCCTCTATCCGCACTCGATCAACTGAAAGTTGAGGAATGGGATCGCATGATTGATGTCAATATCAAAGGTGTTTTGTACGGCATCGCGGCGGCACTTCCTGTGATGAAAGCCCAAAAGTCTGGTCAGATTATTAATCTTTCCTCGATCGGCGGACACGCGGTTTCTCCTACTGCTGCTGTTTACTGTGCTACTAAATTTGCCGTTGGAGCCATCTCAGAAGGCTTGAGACAAGAAGTTGGGGGCGACATTCGGGTGACGGTGATTTCTCCTGGAGTAACGGAGTCTGAGTTAGCCGAGAGCATCACTGATGAAGCTGCAAAATCGGGAATGCAAGAATTTCGCAAAGTAGCTATTCCTGCTGCTGCGGTCGCGCGGTCGATTGTATTTGCGATCGAACAACCTGACGATGTTGATGTTAGCGAAATTATTGTCAGACCAACAGCAAGCCCTTACTAACGAAACAGGAAACTTCTCTCTTGAAAATACGGTATGATGAAGCTCGTAATCTGGCGATCGCTAATGCCCAATTCCCTAGTTAGATTTCGTCATCTCTCTCACCCAGTTGCGTAAATTCACCTCTGCTTCTACCTCATCTAGCTGCGCTGCTGCCAAAAATTCGTAGAGCTTGGACTTGGGAAGTATCGCAAAAGTGGGGCTGACCGATACTTCCAAATACTCATCGTTCTCCAGCTTATAAATTCGCCATTCTCTACCATCGTACCGCCAAAACTCCGGTACTCCCATACTGGCATAGAGAGCAGGCTTGTTAATATCAGTATGGGTGATATCTATTTCTACGACTAAATCGGGTGGCGGATCTGTGGCTAAATCTACTGTACGACCGGCTACGAGGGGCTGATTTTGGATGTAATAGGCATTATCTGGTTCTGCACCGCGCTCTAAGTCCGATCGGTCGAGGGTTGTCGAACCCATTGTTTTGATTTTTAAACCTAACTCTACAGCCAAAATAATAATCAGTCGTTCGATTAAGCGTGCCGAAAATTCGTGTTCTTCTAAAGGCATGGTAATTTCTAAAATCCCTCGGTCGAATATCAATGTAGCCGCTCGTTTATCGCCCAAAATCTGTAGCAGTTGTTGATAACCCTGCCAAGTAATATTTCTAAACACCACTCGCTGTTCGCCTATGGGTAACGGTGGTGCGATCGGCGCAACAGAAATCATATGTTTACTTCCAGCTATGAGATTTCTAAGATAACATAAGGAACAGGCAAGATGCATGTTCCACAAATAACAAATTATTGATTGTGGAAGGAACGGGCATCTTGCTCGTTCTTAAAAATAGTCAACAAATTCTATTTACTCTGCTCTGTTCTCTGCCGCAAAATAAATTCAGCTAGTGCTAAATCAACAGGTGTTGTGACTTTCAAATTCGTCTCTTCTCCCTCAACAATTCGCACTGGCAAACCGCATTTTTCAAACAAAGCCGCATCATCGGTAACTTCCCAACCCTTCTCTCGCCCTTCTTCGTGACACTTTTTCAATAATTGTACTTCAAATCCTTGGGGAGTCTGGGCTGCCCACAAATTGCTTCTTTCTGGGGTGTCTCGCACGATCCGACGCTCATCTACGACCTTAATCGTATCCTTGACCGGGACGGCGACAATCAAGCCCGGACAGCTCAAGAGGACCTGTGCCGATCGATCGAACAATTCAGCAGTTGCCAAACACCTCGCGCCGTCGTGAATCAACACTCGATCGCACGACGGCGGCAAAGCCTGCAAACCGTTGTAAACTGACTCTTGCCTGGTCGCGCCACCTTGAATCAGTTCCACGGGCTTGACCAAAGATAAATCACTCAGAATTGCTTTAAAATCAGGAAAATCGTCTGGCTGGCCCATGATGCCAATCCAGCTAATGTGCTGCGAAGCTTCAGCAGCAGCCAAAGTCCAACTCAGCAAAGGTTTTCCCAGCAAAGTCAGCAGCAGTTTGTTCCGCTGACTCCCCATCCGTCGCCCCGAACCCGCTGCAGGAATTAATAAGTGCATTTACTAACCGTTTTTAACCCAACTAGATATATATAATAAGAGCGTCCTGTACTTTTGAGTCAGTTGTTTAGCTGTCAGCCAGTAGCTTTTAAGGTCTAGAAATACTATAAGCTGATAGTTGAGAGCCGATCTCTGAGAGCTACCTCGATCAATAATAGCCCGATCGTTTATGATGCGAATACTAGCACTTGTCCCTGGCGGGATTGGCGACCAAATTTTATTTTTCCCCACTCTTGATGACCTCAAGCAGTCCTATCCCGACGCGCAAATTGATGTCATCGTGGAACCGAGGGCAAAGGGTGCTTACCGAGTCTGCAAATCCGTCAAAGAAGTCTTGACGTACAATTTCAAAGACCGCAACGCTATGGCAGATTTGGGCAATTTACTGGGCGTAATTCGCGATCGCGAATACGAAGCAGTGATTTCCCTAGGCCAGCGGTGGACTGTAGGGCTGCTGCTGTGGCTGACCGGCATTCCGCAGAGAGTTGGCTATTCTGGAACCAACGGTGCTCGATTTCTCACCGCTGCTGTACCGCTGAAAACTGAACAGTACGCCGCTTCAATGTACCACGATTTGCTGCAAGGATTTAACATTACAAATCCTTGTCCGGCGATCGCAATTAATGTACCAAAACAGGACATTCAGTGGGCGGAAGCCGAACAGCAGCGGTTGGGCGTAAAAGAAAGCGGCTACATTCTAATTCACGGCGGTTCCAGTCAATTAGCTGTGTCTAAAGGTATTGACAAAATTTACCCTACAGACAAGTGGAAGCAAATAATTGAAGATTGTCAGCAGCGGCAGCCGAATTTGCCCGTTGTTGTTGTGAAAGGCCCAGAAGATGCAGACTTCGTGACAAAGTTAGTCGAGTCATGTCCGAATGTAAAAGTTATCTCGCCGGATGATGTCGGCAAGTTGGCGGCGACAATTGCTGCTGCTAATTTGATGATATGTACTGACAGTGCGCCGATGCACTTAGCTGTGGCGGTTCAAACTTATACAATAGCTTTGTTTGGGCCGACTGAACCGGCGAAATTGCTGCCAAAGAGCGATCGATTTTTGGGCATTAAATCTCCTACTGGCAAAATGGCAGACATCTCTCCTCAAGATGTTTTGAAGAAGGTTTGGGGCGGCTAAGAACTAAGATATCTTAGCTGGTTCCCAGGCTGTGCCTGGGAACCCATATCTAGAGGCTAGGTTTGTCAGAAAATCAAGTGGTTTATGCCGATGAGCTTAGGAAATTGCCATTGTAGTGCGATCCTCTTCGAGGGCTTCGCTAACGGGCGGCTCGAATCTGTAACCGTAACCCCGAATTGTTTTAATAAACTGCGACGCATTAGCATCAACTTGAATCATTTTCTTGCGAATCTGGCCGATATGTACGCTAACAACGTTCTCTTCTCCTGTGTCGTTGCAGTTCCACCCCCAGATTTTTTCGATTAGCTGTTGGCGACTCCAAGATTGACGAGAATGACTTGCCAAAAAATACAATATCTTAAATTCCAAGGCTGTTAACTTGATAATGCGATCGTTGAGCGTTGCTTCCCGACGTGCTGAATCGATCGCAAATTGATCGAATACAATACGTGATGGAGTCACAGGCCTCATCCGTCTCAACACAACTTCTATACGAATTGCCAACTCCGCCAAACCAAAGGGTTTGCAGATATAGTCATCAGCACCTGCCGCCAGGACTTTAAGTTTATCAGCTTCGTCTGTGCGGCTGCTTAGCATGATCACAAAAACATTAGTACGGCGCTGCATTTCCTGGCAGAGGTGATAACCCGTAGTATCTGGTAAATTCCAATCGAGAACGACTAGCAGTGGCTTTAATTTCTCAAATAATTCTAAAGCCGTCTCGCCATCTGCTGCCGAATCTACTTGATATTTCTGATTTAAAAAGCGATGAACTAGAGTGCGGATGGATCGGTCATCATCCACAACGAGAATCTTGGGAGTAGTATCAGTAGTCATCACAAAAAATTTTCTTCCTATTGTCAATGGACAACTGGCAATTTCAGAACAGCTTTAGTGAAGAGTAAAGCCCAGGTCGTTCCAACTAAACAGATTTTTTTCTGGCAATTCTTCTTTCAGCTTAGTCTTGAGGTCAAAAGGCTTTCCCCAATCCCATATTTCGATCTCTAGGCGTTCGTTAAAAACTGAGATCGCCAGCTCGATTTTCGGAGTTTCCACTGACAGATTTGTGTGGGCGTGGCGCACAGCATGGGCAAAACCCTCGATCGCAGCAAGTTTACAAAGCTGCAAAACTGCTTCGGGAATGGGTAGAGGCTCTAACTGCTCAACCCACCACAGGACTTGAGTAACAGCCTTGAGATCGCTAATTACTTGAATTTTAATCTTGCGGATTGGCTGGTGAGAACTGCGATCGGATTGGGGAGTTCGTTGCTCTTGAAGCCAGTTAAAGCTATGTAAAACGTCGATCGCACGCTTAAAAAAACCAGCTTGAGTGCTAGGTTGGGGTGGTACTATACCGGGCTGAAAATATTTGACAATTAACAGACAGTTTCGACCGGCAGACGTGCGGGTATAACTTAGCTCATCGGCAATTTTGCCAATAAGTTTTATACCTATTTTGCCTATTTCATCGATTTCGCTAAAATCTTCGTCACCGTGCGAGTTTCCGAATAATTTAAAATTCATTTGACTGACCTCTCTTGTTTATCAATAACTGCTTGTCTGTGTTCTGATCAAATCATGGCATCACTTTAATTAAGTGAAGTTGACCAGAGGTATAAAGTTAGGTCTATTAGAGATCGGTATAATGAAAGTATACTCAAGGTATAATTAAACTACTGTCATGCAAAGTCCCTATCCTTCGCAAGGCTCAGGACTGCGAAGCATCCCAGCCGTCTCACAGCTCCTTGGCAAGGCTCAGGATGATTTAAGTGCATGACAGTGCGTAAGTTGTAATAAAGTTATATTGGGGGTTAACCTAGATGGATTGGCAAGAATTCCTTACAGGCGAATCTGGGAGACATGAATTATCTATGGAACAAACAGAAACATTATTAGCACTCTTCTCTCGTGAAAGAGTACCCCTAAATCAGACAGAGCTTTCATTAACATTAAGCATATCAGAACCTACTGTAAAACAACGGATGGGAGAGATTTACAGGAAGTTTTCAGCCAGTTTTCCAGAACTTGATAACCACCAAGGTGCAGGTAAGTCGAGGATTCTGCATACTAAATTAAAACAGAAGTATTATCAACCATCACAACCAGTAGTTGCCCCCTACCCTGAAGAATTTATATCGTTAATAGAAGAAAAAATTCGGAGGTTTTGCGGACGCCAATTTGTTTTTGAGACTTTTGAGCAATTTATGAACGCAAACCCTCACGGTTATTTTACGATCGTCGGGGATGCAGGAATGGGCAAAAGTTCGATCGTTGCCAAATACGTCTGGGAACATAAATCTCCCTGCTATTTCAATATTCTCGTCGAACGTCGCAACAGACCAGAATTGTTTTTGAAGAGCATTCGCCGCCAATTAATTGACCGCTATCAATTGCCAAAATCAGAAGACGCCGATTTACCAACTTTACTGGCACAGGTGGCGGGAAAACTCACGGCGGGCGATCGTTTGGTAATTGCAGTTGATGCACTGGATGAAGTAGAACAAGAACCGGGAGGAAATCTTTTACATTTACCGAAGAATCTGCCCACTAACGTATATTTTCTGCTGACTAGGCGACCCTATAGCCTCGATAAAAAGCGATTGTTAGTAGATGTTCCCGAAGAAGAGTTAGATTTAAGAGATAGCCAGTATGCTAATTTCAATCAGGAGGATATCAAAGAATATATTCTCTTTGTTATCAATACCGATTCTGACCATAAAAATGGACTGAGAAACTGGATTCAATCCCGCAACATTCCCGATAAAACTTTTGTCGATCAAGTTGCCAACAAGAGCGAAAAGAATTTTATGTATTTGCGGTATGTTTTGCCGGCAATTGCTAAAGGCGTTTACAATGACTTGAGTTTAAAGCAATTGCCAGACGGGTTGCTAGAGTATTATCAAAGCCATTGGGTAAAGATGGGTATGGAAGCTAAGCCAGGGCAATTGATGGAGAATGTCTTGTATATTTTACTAGAGATTGGCACGCCGATTCCCTGCGAGATGATTGCTGGAATTGCCAAGGTGGATGAATGCGATGTGGGAAAGGTTTTAGAAGATAAGTGGGTTGAGTATTTGAAAAAGCAGAATGTAGAGGGAGAAATCTGCTACACCATCTATCATGCTAGTTTCCTTGACTTTCTGAAAGGCAAACGGGAGATGGATTCAAAGCGGAAGATTTTTAAAGAAGTAAATCAACGGATTGCTGAGTATCTAGAAATGGGGATGGAGTGAGATGGGAGAATTTGCTGAAAAGTTAGCGGCTAAACCCCTTTCCTATCAACGTGCTTATCTGGGCAGCTTACTGCCAAATTATGTCAAGTCAGGTAATTTAGAAAAATATTCTCAAAAACTGACTGATTTTAACTTTCTGATGGCAAAGATTCAGCATCCTGAATTTGGGATGCAGGCACTGATGGATGATTTCGATTTGGTTGACGCTTCAGAAGCAGTAACTCACCCAGAGTACAACCCAGAAAAAGTGAAATCCCTGAACTTGATTCAAGCGGTACTGTGGATGTCAGCCGAGATTTTGGAGCAAGATAAAAGCAAACTGGCGGAACAATTGTTAGGGCGCTTACTGTACTTTGAAATGCCCGAAATTCAGGCAATGCTGGAAGTAGCGAAGCAGTGGAAAGCATCACCTTGGTTGCGTCCTTTGACACCTTGTTTAACTCCCCCTCGCAGGGGACTACTACGCACCCTCTCTGGTCACAGCAACTCAGTAAATGCAGTAGCCGTCAGTGCTGATGGCAAGCGGGTAATTTCCGGTTCAGCAGACAAGCTCAAAGTCGGGGATTTAACCACTGGAAATGAACAGTTTACTCTCACAGGCCACAGCAACTTGATAAATGCGGTAGCAGTCAGTGCTGATGGCAAGCAGGCAATTTCTGGTTCAGCAGACAAAACACTCAAAGTTTGGAATTTAACTACGGGAAAAGAAGAATTTACTCTTGAAGGTCATAACAACTCTGTATACGCAGTAGCAATAACTGCGGATGGTAAGCGGGCAATTTCTGGTTCAGCAGACAACACCCTCAAAGTCTGGGATTTAACCACTGGAAAAGAAGAATTTACTCTCAAAGGTCACAGTTACTGGGTAGGTGCAGTAGCAGTAACTGCGGATGGCAAGCGGGCAATTTCTGGTTCAGGAGACAAAACACTCAAAGTCTGGAATTTAACTACGAGAAAAGAAGAATTTACTCTCAAAGGTCATAACAACTCTGTATATGCAGTCGCCATCACTGCGGATGGCAAGCTGGCAATTTCTGGTTCAAAGGACAATACTCTCAAAGTCTGGGATTTAACCAGTGGAAAAAAAGAATTTACTCTTGAAGGTCACAGTTACTCGGTAAATAAGAAATTATTTACTCTCAAAGGTCATAGCGATTTAGTATATGCAGTCGCCATCACTGCGGATGGCAAGCGGGCAATTTCTGGTTCTTTCGACAACACCCTCAAAGTCTGGGATTTAATAACTGGAAAAGAAGAATTTACTCTCGAAGGTCATCGCAACTGGGTAAATACAGTCGCTGTCACCGCTGATGGCAAGCGGGCAATTTCTGGTTCACGGGATGCCACCCTCAAAGTCTGGGATTTAACCACGAGAAACGAACACATTACTCTTAAAGCTCATAGCTACTTGGTAAATTCGGTAGCAGTAACTGCGGATGGCAAACGGGCAATTTCTGCTTCAGCAGACAACACCCTGAAAGTCTGGGATTTAACCACGGGAAAGCAACTCTTTACTCTCAAAGGTTATGGCTACTTGGTAAATGGAGTCGCTGTCACTGCGGATGGCAAGCGGGCAATTTCTTCTTCAGCAGGCAACCCCCTAAAAGTCTGGGATTTAACTACCGGAAAGCAACAGTTTATACTCTCTGGTCACAGCAACTTAGTAAATGCAGTAGCCATCACTGTTGATGGCAAGTGGGCAATTTCTGGTTCAGCAGACAACACCTTAAAAGTCTGGGATTTAACCACTGGAAAGCAACAGTTTACACTCACTGGTCACAGCAACTCAGTAAATGCAGTAGCCGTCAGTGCTGATGGCAAGCTGGCAATTTCTGGTGCATCGGACAACACCCTCAAAGTCTGGGATTTAACTACCGGAAAGCAACAGTTTACACTCACTGGTCACAGCAACTCAGTAAATGCAGTAGCCGTCAGTGCTGATGGCAAGCTGGC
>NZ_JAUBVF010000016.1:0-20913 GCF_036705685.1 Microcoleus sp. AT3-A2 | reverse complement strand
AATTTCTGGTGCATCGGACAACACCCTCAAAGTCTGGGATTTAACCAATCGAAAGCAACTGTTTACTCTCGAAGGCCACAGTTACTCAGTAAATGCAGTAGCCGTCACTACTGATGGGAAGCTGGCAATTTCTGGTGCATCGGACAACACTCTCAAAGTCTGGGATTTGGCGAGTGGAAATGTCATTGCTAGTTTCACGTGTAAAAGTTCGATCGCCTGTTGCGCCATTGCACCCGATGGAGTCACAATTGTCGCAGGCGACGAATCCGGCCGCGTATATTTCCTGCGACTAGAAGGGATTACTGAGTATTTAGAACAGGGGATGGTGTGAGATGGGAGAATTTACTGACAAGTTAGCTGCCAAACCACTTTCCTATCAACGTGCTTATCTGGGCAGCTTACTGCCAAATTATGTCAAGTCAGGTAATTTAGAAAACTATTATCAAAAACTGACAGACTTTAACTTTCTGATGGCAAAGATTCAGCATCCTGAGTTTGGGGTGCAGGCACTTATTGATGATTTCAATTTGCTTGACGATTCAGAAGCAGTAACTCACCCAAAGTACAATCTAGAAAAAGCGAAAGCCCTGAACTTGATTCAAGCGGTATTGTGGATATCAGCCGATATTTTGGATGGAGATAAAACCCAAGTGATCGGGCAATTGTTAGAACCATTACTGTACTTTGAAAGGCCAGCTATTCAGGCAATGCTGGAGGTAGCAAAGCACTGGAAAGTAGCACCTTGGTTGCGTCCTAATCTTAACTTTCTGATGGCAAAGATTCAGCATTCTGAGTCTGGGGTGCAGGCACTTATTGATGATTTCAATTTGGTTGACGCTTCAGAAGCAGAAACTCACCCAGAGTACAACCCAGAAATAGCGAAAGCCCTGAACTTGATTCAATCGGTATTGTGGATGTCAGCCGATATTTTGGAGCGCGATAAAACACAACTGGCGCAGCAATTATTAGGGCGCTTACTGTACTTTGAAATCCCAGAGATTCAGGCAATGCTGGAGGTAGCAAAGCAGTGGAAAGCAGCAGCTTGGTTGCGTCCTTTGACAGCCTGTTTAACTCCCCCTCGCAGAGGACTATTACGCATCCTTGAAGGTCACAGCCACTGGGTAAATGCAGTAGCCGTAACGGAGGATGGCAAACGGGGGATTTCTGGTTCAAAAGACAACACCATCAAAGTTTGGGATTTAACAACTGGAAAGGAACTGTTTACTCTCAAAGGTCACAGCAACTGGGTATATGCAGTAGCTTTTACTCCTAATGGCAAGCGGGCAATTTCTGGTTCAAGAGACAACACCATCAAAATCTGGGATTTAATAACTGGAAAGGAAGAGTTTACTCTCAAAGGTCACAGCAGCTCGGTAAATGCAGTAGCCGTCATTACTGATGGCAAGCGAGCGATTTCTGGTTCAGATGACAAAACCCTCAAAGTCTGGGATTTAACCACTCGAAAGGCACTGTTTACTCTCAAAAGTCACACTTACTCCGTAAACGCAGTAGCCGTAACGGAGGATGGCAAGCGAGCGATTTCTGGTTCAGATGACAAAACTCTCAAAGTCTGGAATTTAACAACTGGAAAGGAAGAGTTTACTCTCGGCCACAGCAACTCAGTATATGCAGTAGCCGTAACGGAGGATGGCAAGCGGGCAATTTCTGGTTTGTGGGACAACACCCTCAAAGTTTGGGATTTAACGAATCGAAAGGAAGAGTTTACTCTCAAAGGTCACAGCAACTCAGTATATGCAGTAGCCGTCACCAAGGATGGCAAGCGGGCAATTTCTGGTTCATTTGACAAAACCCTCAAAATCTGGGATTTAACAACTGGAAATGAAGAGTTTACTCTCAAAGGCCACAGCGACTCCGTAAATGCAATAGCTGTCATTGCTGATGGCAAGCGGGCGATTTCTGGTTCCTGGGACAACACCATCAAAGTCTGGGATTTAACAACTGGAAAGGAAGAGTTTACTCTCAAAGGTCACAGTAACTCGGTCAATGCAGTAGTCGTAACGGAGGATGGCAAGCGGGCAATTTCTGGTTCATTTGACAAAACCCTCAAAATCTGGGATTTAACAACTCGGAAGGAACTTTTTACTCTCAAAGGTCACAGCAACTCAGTAGATGCAGTAGCCGTAACGGAGGATGGCAAGCGGGCAATTTCTGGTTCAAGAGACAACACCATCAAAGTCTGGGATTTAACAACTGGAGGTGAACTATTTATTCTCAAAAGTCACAGCGACTGGGTAAAAGCAGTAGCCGTAACGGAGGATGGCAAGCGGGCAGTTTCCGGTTCTTTGGACAAAACCCTCAAAGTCTGGGATTTAACAACTGGAGGTGAACTATTTATTCTCAAAGGTCACAGCGACTGGGTAAAAGCAGTAGCCATCACGCCCGACGGCACACGGGCGATTTCTGGTTCATCGGACAAGACCATCAAAGTCTGGAGTTTAACAACAGGAGATGAACTATTTACTCTCAAAGGTCACAGCTACTCGGTAAATGCAGTTGTTGTCACTGCTGATAGCAAGCGAGCGATTTCTGGTTCAAGAGACAAAACCCTCAAAGTCTGGGATTTAACCACTGGAAAGGAACAGTTGACTCTCAAAGACCACAGCAAATCGGTAAAAGCAGTAGCCATCACCCCCGACGGCAAACGGGCGATTTCTGGTTCAGATGACAAAACCCTCAAAGTCTGGGATTTGTCGAGTGGAAATGTCATTGCTAGTTTCACGGGTGAAAGTTCGATCGCCTCTTGCGCGATCGCCCCCGATGGAGTCACAATTGTAGCAGGTGATCGATCGGGCCAAGTATATTTCCTGCGGCTAGAAGGGGTGGAGGAACTAACATGAATTCCTCACCTCTGCCAACTCCCATCTCTACCGATTCTTACCCAAAAGAATTTCAGCAACTCCTGCGAGAAAAAACCGAGAATTTTGCAGGGCGCAAGTTTGTTTTTTCTGCGATATCCGACTTTCTGGACTCCCACAGCCGCGGTTATTTCACAATAGTCGGCACTCCCGGCTGCGGCAAAAGTTCCATCCTCGCCCAATATGTCACCGCCCATCCTCGCAGTATCTATTACAACGCTGCAGTTGAGGGCAAAAATCGAGCTGAAGATTTTCTCGCTTCAGTCTGCACTCAACTGATTGACAAATACCTTGCCGCCAATGGGGAAACATCCGAAATTGTCAAGCTCAAATCTCAACTTCAAAATCTCGAATCCGATGATGGGAGTTGGTTTCTGTCTTTGTTGCTTCAGCAAATTAGCGATAAATTAAACGATCGCCAAAAGTTGATAATAGTCATTGATTCTGTAGACGCGATCGCCCGCACGAGTCAGCCTCCCAGCTCAAATCTGTTTTATCTGCCGAGATATTTGGGCGATCGTACTTATTTTATCCTCGCCCGCCGCCCGTTTTTGAGAGAGAAATCCGGTTTGTTAATTGAAACGCCCTCTCAAACTCTCGATTTAAGAGATTATCCCGCCCAAAATCGCGAGGATGTCCTGAACTACATTCAGCAATACCTATCAACCGCACCGGATTTAACTCAACCCGAATTCTGCCAACAACTCGCCACTGTCAGCGAAAACAATTTCATGTATCTGAGTCAGATGTTACCTGCCATTAACGAGAATTCACACCCTGATGCTAATCTGGGGGAGTCCTCACTTGTCTCTGAACTTCCTCCCGGTTTAGCAGCGTATTATCAAAACCACTGGCTGCGGATGAGAGGTGATGGCTTATCGGAAGTTGACTTGTCTGTGCTGAATGTTTTGGTACGATCGACAGCAGGTTTGTCTGTAAGTGCGATATCCAATATAATTGATCAGGATGAATACGATGTTGAAAAAGTGTTAGACAATTGGATCGAGTTCTTAAATAAACAAGAAATTGGAGGAGAGATTGGCTATAGTTTGTATCATAATAGTTTCCGCGAATGGTTAGGCAAACAATCTATTTTAGAATGACGCTCGTACCTAGATTTTCGCTGTGCCAGCCTATAGTCTTCCTTGTCCAGTCTTCCCGATCCCCCCTAACCCCCCTTAATAAGGGGGGGACAAGAGTAGTCAAAGTCCCAAGCGGAAAAAGAAGAGGACTGGAACACTCAAAGTCAACCCCTACTCCCCTTCTTAAGGGGGATTTAGGGGGATCTAGACTCGACTCTAAACGATAGATACAAAGGTTTTTAGGCTTAAGTTAACACCAACTAACACTGCCGCATCCTCACCCTAAACCCTATTTTCAAGCAACAATACAACAATGAAACGAGCAGTATTTCTTGACAGAGATGGCGTTCTCAATATCGAAGTGGGCTACATCCACAAAGTAGAAGATTTGAATTTAATCCCCGGAATAGCTGAAGCTGTACGCCGTTTAAATGACAAAGAAATATTTTGCTGTTTGGTTTCCAATCAATCGGGTCCAGCGAGGGGTTATAATCCCGTCAGCCACGTAGAAGCTTTGCACAAACGCCTGTCTCAGTTATTAGAAAAAGAAGCAGGAGCGAGGTTAGATGCTCTTTATTACTGTCCTTATTTAAGCGCAGCCGAAGGCGGAACAAACCCCGAATTTACGCGGTATTCGACTTGGCGAAAACCAAATACGGGGATGTTGGTAGCCGCGGCTTGGGAATACGATTTGGATTTGCCGAATAGTTTTATGGTGGGGGATAAAGCGACTGATGTTGATATGGCTCACAATGCCGGCTGTACTGGCATTTTGGTGCAGACTGGTTACGGGAAAAGCGTGTTGAGCGGACAGTATCAGCATCATACTAAACCGGATTTTATTACAGCAAATTTAGCGACGGCTGTGGAGTGGATTTTGCAACACTTTGATTAGTGTTTGTAGTGGCATTTAAGTTGTTTGTCGTTGAGTCTTACAGGAAAGTGCTACGTAAGGAAGGGCGACTGTGAAGGTTGTACCCACGCCCATTTTGCTTTCGCAGGCGATCGCCCCTCCTTGCAATTCCACAGCTTTTTTAACAATGGTTAACCCCAAACCATTACCTTTAATCTTCCCACTATTCTTGCACCGATAAAACATTTCAAATATTTTCCCTACTTCAGTTTCTGGGATGCCGATACCTTCGTCTCGAATACGCAGAATTAGTGAGGGAGAGTTAATATTTGTAAATTGGGAATTGCCAAACAAACACTGAGGGGATAAGCAGAAAATAGCTTCTTTTTCTCCCTCGCCTGGTTGACGGTATTCCAATTCCAAGGTGACTTGCCCGCCGTTTGGAGAATATTTGATGGCGTTGACGATTAAGTTAGAAATAATGCCGTGCAGCAATTGTTGATCTAATATTGCACTGGTAACATCTGAGGGGATTAATGTTAGTTTGTGCTTGGCTTCATTTCCTAACTGCAATTGAGCGAGCAAGTCTTGACAAAATTCGACTAAATTTATCGGTAATGGATGGCATTTGAGTTGGCCTGATTCTGCCCTGCCCATGAACAGCATATCGTCGATTAGCTGGTTCATCTTTTGGGTAGCTGAGTGCACCAGCCGCAGGGTTCTAACTTGGGATTCGTCACTGCTGCGAGTTCGATCTAGATCGAGAAGTTCCGCAGAAATTAAAATTGCGTTGAGCGGGTTCCGCAATTCGTGAGCGGCCATTGAAATATACTGGTTTTGGCGGTGCGATTTTTCTTCCACCGACTCTCTGACTGCTTCCGCGGCTTTGAGAGATTCTCGCATCTTGGTTTCGATTTCGTGTCTGTGCAGGGCAATCTCGATCGCTACTCGCAAATCATTTTGTTGAAATGGTTTGATAATATAACCGAATGGGTCTGTAAGTTTCGCTCTTTGCAGCGTTTGATCGTCGGCATAAGCTGTTAAAAATACTGTCGGCACATTCCTATTAGTTCTGATTTTCTCGGCTGCTGTTACCCCGTCCATGTCACCTTTAAGCACGATATCCATCAACACTAAATCGGGCGGGGTTTCTATCGCTTTTTGAATCGCTTCTTCTCCTGAAGAAACTGTAGCTGTGACTGAATATCCCAGTTTTTTCAATCGACCTGCTATGTCTTGGGCTACAATAACTTCGTCTTCTACAACCAAAATTTGTATAGGGTTCATTTTTAGTTAAATACGCTGCCGATAATTTAACTCTTGGAAAATCAGAGTGTAGCAGGTTCCACGCTGACTGTCAATGGCAATACTCGCCTCTAATTGGTAAGCCAACATTTTCACTAATCGCAATCCTAATGTTTCACTCTTGTCCACGTCAAAATTCGCCGGAAATCCACGACCGTTATCTTGAATAGTTAAATGAAATTCGTGGGAATTGACTTGGTAAAAATTAATAGTTATTTCACCAGCTAAACTTGAAACAAAGGCATATTTTAAAGAGTTAGAAACCAGTTCGTTAATAATTAAACCGCACGGAATTGCTGTTTCTATGTTTAAAAAAATGGGAGCGATTTTGAGATTAAATTGGATTGAAGTATTGCCGCAACCAAAAGATTGATACAAATTAGCAACCAAGTTTTCGACATAGGGGGACAGGGCGATCTGATCGAGATTTTCGGATTGATAAAGTTGCTCGTGAATCAGAGCCATCGAATGGATGCGAGTCTGGCTTTCTTCAAATAAAGTTAGCGTTGCTTCGTCTTCAATGTATTGAGCTTGAAGTTGCAACAGGCTGGAAATTACCTGCATATTATTTTTGACTCGGTGGTGAATTTCTTTGAGCAATACTTCTTTTTCGCGGAGTGCTGCTTGAATGCGGGCTTCGGTAAATTTGCGATCGCTGATATCTTCGGCAATACCCGCGATGCGGTAAATGTTGCCCGATTCGTCGTAAATGGGAAAAGCTCGATCGCACACCCAGCGAATTGTGCCGTCTGGCAGAAAAATCCGATATTCGCTATTGGTAGACTCGCCTTGCAACACTTGCCCCATTGCCTCTTCCAACAAGCATTTATCTTCTGGATGCACCCACTCCATCATTTTTAAGGGTTCGGCATACAATTCTTCGCGACTGCGCCCCCAGATTTGTTCGTAAGCTGGACTCAGATACAATAAATCGGTGAATTCCGCAGACATTAGCCAGACGGAATCTTGGATATTTTCTGCTAACTGGCGGAAGCGTTCTTCACTTTCGCGGATAGTTTTTTCAGCCTGTTTGCGTGCGGTAATATCTACTGCAATGCCCACGATGCGGTAAACTTGACCAGATTGATTTCTAATCGGAAAAGCCCGATCGCGAATCCAGCGAATTTTGCCGTCCGGCCTGACAATTCGATATTCTATTTCGTCTTCATACTCGATTTTTCTAGTTAAATTAGCAATAACGCGCTCGCGATCTTCTGGATGGAGGGAATCTGCAAAAAAGCGCCCGTAAGCATACAAATCAGCGCAGCTTCTGCCCCAAATCTTTTCGTAAGCCGGACTGATATAAACAATTTTCTGGGGTTGAACATTGACCATCCAAAACACGCTTTCAATGTTTTCTGCTAGCTGTCGGAACCTTTCTTCGCTTTCTTTCAGCGCTGCTTCTGTTTTTTTGCGAGGGCTAATATCTTCTGTCACTACTACATTGTAAATTGCCCCGCTCAGCGGTTCTTGGATGAGCGATACTGTAATATTTACCCAAACTACACTGCCGTCTTTGTGCAGCAAGCGTTTTTCCATTTTAAAACTGTCAATTTCCCCGGCAAATAATTTCTTGTTTTGTTTTAAATCTGCATCTATATCTTCTGGGTAAGTAACGTCCATCCAGGTTCGCGACAGTAGTTCGCTCGCACTATATCCCACTATCTCGCAGAATTTTTGATTGACTCGCAAATAGCGGCCTGTTTGGTCAGGGTGGGTAATGCCGACTGCCGCTTGTTCGACGGTTGCCCGAAAGCGTTCTTCGCTATCTCTGAGGGTTGCTTCTGCTTTTTTGCGATCGCTAATATCGCGCTGCGCGCCAAAATACCCGACGATTCTGCCGTGGAAATCGTAAATGCAAATATAGTCGCCTTCTACCCAAAATGGAGCCCCGTCAAACTTGCGATTTTCATTTTCGAGGTGAATTCTTCCAGCATCAAAAAATTGCCTTATTATCTTTCTGCCGCCAGTCAAGTTGTGCGATAAAAAAGAGTAAAGCGTCCGACCAATAAACTCTTCCCTCGTACCCCCGTATTGAGCTATCAAAGCATCATTTGCCTTCGTTACCCGCCCGTTAGCAAATATGTAATCCAAGACTTTTTCTTTGTCAACGCTATTGTCCCAATGCACTGGTTCGTCCAGCATCATAAAGAAAAAGCCATCTAAAGATTGAGAGAAAAACAATTCTAGCTGTTCCTGGCTTTCCCGCAGAGCTTTTTCGGCGCGCCAGCGAGAGAGAATTTCTTCCTGCAATTGCTTGTTGGCTGTTTTCAAGTCTTCAGTGCGCTTTTGATATTTAATTTCTAGCTGATTTGTGATTTCTTCCAGGGCTATTTCTGCCTGTTTTTTTTCGGTAATATCTTGAGTAACGACCATCCCTGCAAAAATTTCTTCCCTGTCGTTTTTGACGGGAGCAATTGTTGTGGAATAAACGCGACCGCCGTATTTATATTCAAAAGTATTCTCTTTTCCTGCCAAAGCCGCGCGATATGTAGTCTCAAAAAGCGGCAAATCTTCTGGTGGCGATACTTCCCACAATGTTTTGCCTTCCAACAGTTCTTTGGACAAACCAACTACTGCCAACCCTAGCCCGTCAACCAGAGTATAGCGCAAATCGCGATCGAACAAAAACACCGAACCATTGGGATAATGTTTGATGAGAGTTCGGTACATTTCCTGGCTTTTTTCCAGAGATGCGATTAACTGAATACGATCGTCCTCGGTGATATCAAATTCAGTTGCGGAACCCGAAAAGCCAGCATTCTCGACTGTTTTGAGTTGTGCTTCTAATTTCTGGCACAATTCTCTCCGCTGCTGCAAATCCTCTTCAAGTTGCCGAATTTTGGCTTTTTGCTCTGCTACTAATGCTTCGCAGGTTTCGAGAGGTCGATCGATCTTGGTAGGATCAATACACATAATTGCTCTAGGTTTAGCAGTTGCGGACTTGAGCTTTTTCAAGCCAATACTAACAAAGCTCAAGCCTACACTGCCAACTTACAGCAGATTCAATTTATATGCGGTACACACAATCAAGTTGTAAGTAAGGTGCGTCGCCACCCGTCCAGGAGCAAATTCCATTGAACCATAGAACAGATCCGCACCCTACATAAATCGTTTCCGGTTGCATCGGTATTGTTCAAACAGTCAACAGTCAACAGTCAACAGTCAACAGTCAACAATTATTTAGGAACTCCCGCCGTCAAGACTTCATGACTTTCCAACGTCACCAAAACATCATCTTCAATTCTCACACCAATACCGCGCCATTTTTCAGGAACCTCCGGCTGTCCTTCAACGGGTTTAATATAAGGAGAAATATAAATCCCTGGTTCCACCGTCAGCACTTGTCCTGCCTGCAAAACTTGCGAATTTTCGCCGTACTGATAAACGCCGACATCGTGCACATCCAGTCCCAGCCAATGACCAGTACGGTGCATATAAAATGGCTTGTATTTCTCTTCTTTAATTATCTCTTCAATGTCCCCCACCAAAAGTTTTAAATCCATTAAACCTTCCACCAAAACGCGCACTGCCGTTTCATGAATTTTGCTGTAAGGATTTCCGGGATATACTTGACTAATTGCCTGCAATTGTGCTTGCAAAACTAAGTCATAAATTATCTGTTGTTCAGTTGTAAATTTGCCGCTAACAGGAAAGGTGCGAGTAATATCAGCGTTGTAGTAGTCGCAAGCACAACCGGCATCTATTAGCAACAAATCGTTTTCCTGCATTTGGCGGTTGTTTTCGATGTAGTGGAGGACGCAGGAATTGTAACCTGATGCAACAATTGAAGGGTAAGCGGGAGTGCAGCCATTTAAGCCAAAAGTATGTTCTATTTCAGCTTGAATTTCATATTCGTACCTGCCCGGTTTAGCGAATTCTTGGGCGCGGTTGTGCGCTGCAACTGAGATATTAGCGGCTTTTCGCATTAATGCTAATTCAGTTTCGCTTTTCACCAGCCGCATCGGGTGTAAAATGATGTTGGAATCTTCGATTGCTGTCGGGCCTGTGCCGCGTTTTGGGTAGGTTGCCATCAAGCGCTGCCAGTGATTGAGGACTGTTTGGTCGAAACTACGATCGCGCCCGAAGTGATAGTATATGCGATCGGCCTTTTCTAAATATTTCGGCAGTTTTTCCGCAAGTTCGGCGATGGGGAAAGCTTCATCCGCGCCGTACAATTCCTTAGCGCCTTCTACTCCGGCGCGATAGCCGTGCCAAGTTTCTTTTTCCAAGTCTTTTGGCTGCACAAACAAAACAAATTTGTGTTCTTCATGGTGCGGCGCGAGAACTGTTACCGCCGCAGCTTCGTTGAAACCGGTTAAGTAGAAAAAATCGCTATCTTGTCGGTATGCGTATTCTACATCGTTGTGCATGACGGCTGCGGGCGCGCTGCGAAATATCGCCGTCCCGCTGCCAATTTTGGCCATTAATTGTTCGCGTCTTTGCCGATATTCGGTGGGGTTGGTCATTCGATTTTAGATTTTAGATTTTAGATTTTAGATTGAGTGTAATATTAACACTCATCCGATTTTAGATTTTAGATTTTAGATTGAGTGTAATATTAACACTCATCCGATTTTAGATTTTAGATTGAATGTAATATTAACACTCGGCGGTTGAAACGGCTGATTTTACGAGTACACAGACTTGCACGCGCAAGGGGCAAGGGTTGAAGATATAGGTGCTCGGTTTTTTTCTGGGTCTACTTATTTATTCTCTTGTTCTGCGATCGCCAATTTACAAGTATAGTCAACCAGCCGAGACAAAGATGAGTGGCCATCGACTAAAGTCCATTTCGGAGAGAAATTCGACCAATTTTCGCCATCTTGGCTAACTCTGACAGTTCTCAACTGTCGTTGCTGGCAGTCAACTTCCATTTGCGCCAACAATTTATCGTTACTAAACTGTTGAGTTACTAAAATAGTTCTGACTGGATAAGAGGGAGCACCGGGAATATCGGATTTGCTTAATTCAACGCTGCTGGAGTCGATGCAAATATCTACAAAACATCTTGATTTTTCGGCGCGGGCGCTCAAAGTATTGACA
Organism: Microcoleus sp. AT3-A2; assembly: GCF_036705685.1. NCBI lineage: Bacteria > Bacillati > Cyanobacteriota > Cyanophyceae > Oscillatoriales > Microcoleaceae > Microcoleus > Microcoleus sp. AT3-A2. Next base: position 9,751 of record NZ_JAUBVF010000016.1, on the reverse strand, counting down.
CCAACAAAAATAAAAGCTGCTATTAAAAAAAATGACGAATTCTTAGTATGTAGGGCAAATGTAGTATTCATCTGCGTTAATTGGTGTTTAGATGCGGTTTAATATTATTGACAGTTTAATAAAAAAGTAGGGACGTGGCAATAGTTTTGCGTCCCTACTTTTTAAAGACACGGGATTCCCGTGCCCTTAATTTTTAAACAAGTCTTAAAGCTGAGGAACGTATTGTTCTTTTTCAGGAACAAAAGTGTATTCAGAGACGATTAGGCGCAACTCTTCGCCGTCGATGGTTTCTTTTTCGATCAACAAATCGACTAAGCGATCGATCACCGTGCGATTTTCGCGAATAATTCGGCGGGCGTCGTCGTAACAGTGATCGACAATTGCTCGAACTTGTCCGTCAATCCGAGAGGCTATTTCTTCGGAATATTCCGATCGCGCTGTGTAGTCGCGGCCGAGGAAAATTTCGCTTTGCTGGGCTTCCAGGGCGATCGGGCCCAAGGTAGACATCCCATAGCGAGTCACCATTTGCCGCGCCATGCCGCTGACTTGCTGCAAGTCGTTGCCGGCACCGGTGGTTACTTCGGCATCGCCGAAAACTACTTCTTCGGCTGCGCGGCCACCCAAAGCACCGCTAATCCGGGCTAAAATTTGCGATCGAGAAATCAAACCTTGGTCTTCGCTGGGCATGAACCAAGTTAAGCCGCGGGCCTGTCCACGAGGAACTAAGGTAACTTTTTGAACTGGATCGTGGGCTTGAATGATTGTACCGACGATCGCGTGGCCGATTTCGTGGTAAGCAATCAAGCGCTTGCTCTTGCTGTCCACCAAGGGAGTGCCTTCCATACCTGCTACCACGCGATCGACTGCATCGTCAATTTCGAGCATCGTAATCGCTTCTTTGCGGCGGCGGGCGGTTAAAATAGCAGCCTCGTTGAGCAAGTTAGCCAAATCAGCGCCGGTAAAACCAGGAGTGCGGCGGGCGATGGCGTCCAGAGAAATCTCTGTAGACAGCTTCTTGTTGCGCGCGTGAACTTCCAAAATTTCCAAGCGGCCTTTGATATCCGGCGTATCTACGCTAACTTGGCGGTCAAAACGTCCCGGACGCAGCAACGCTGAGTCGAGCACGTCGGGGCGGTTCGTGGCAGCAATGATGATAATGCCAGTATTGCCCTCAAAACCGTCCATTTCGGTCAGCAACTGGTTCAGGGTTTGTTCCCGTTCGTCGTTACCGCCGCCGATACCGGCACCACGCTGGCGGCCCACTGCATCGATTTCATCGATAAAGATGATGCAAGGAGCATTTTCTTTAGCTTTCTTGAACAAGTCCCGAACGCGGGAAGCGCCGACACCGACGAACATTTCGACAAATTCCGAACCGGATATGCTGAAGAAAGGCACGCCAGCTTCGCCTGCGATCGCTTTTGCCAGCAGGGTTTTACCGGTTCCGGGAGGGCCAACTAGCAGCACGCCTTTGGGAATCTTCGCCCCGACTGCGGTGAAGCGTTCGGGTTTTTTGAGGAATGTCACTACTTCTTGTAGTTCTTCTTTAGCTTCCTCAACGCCTGCTACGTCGTCGAACAGTACGCCTGTTTTAGCTTCCATTTGAAAGCGAGCTTTGGACTTGCCAAAATTCATGGCTTGACCAGGGCCGCCGGGAACGTTGCCACCGCGGCGGAAAAGGAAAAACAGGCCTCCTACTAACAAGAGGGGAAATACTAGATTGCCTAAAAGTCCCCAGACAGCACCGTCGTTGCGTAGTGGGTGGGTGTCGAAGCTGATTTTGGAGTCTCTGAGCCTAGAAACCAATTCCGGGGCATTTGAGGGCAAGTCTACCCGCCACCGCTGCTCGTGATTGTCCAGTTCGGGATCGACTGCTAGGACAATAGCCGTCCGACCTCCGTCGTAAAGGTCAACGCTGGTCACTCGACCGGCGTTTAAGTAATCTAAGAATCGACCGTAGCTCAGGCGGGTGCTGGCGGTGTTCTTGCTCATTTCTGCCGGGGATGGGGCAAAGGCCCCCTGCCACAAGAAAAAGCCGATGACTAAGGCGGGTAAAGTCCAAAGTAGTATAGTTCGCCAAGAAATTTTCATAAATGCGGATGCCTTGAATTGGGGACAGATCGGGTAAGATCGCGGTGTCGGAGAAGTGCGACAAAAGTTTACACTCAGAATCTTAACTAAATTTAACTTAACAATGCACTCTCAGGCAACAGAGCTTCGAGGACGATGCTTCCAGAAAAAGTTAGGTTAGTTACGGTAAGGGCGATCGTCCCGAATATAATATTTGGTGCTGATTTCGATACCGATCTAGGTAGAGTTAGAAGAATCGCCGCTTTCACCCACTGTCTTTAAGCGTGGCAGTGTCAAGGGATAAGGCATGATAATGGTGAGGCTCAGTGAGGTAACACATTTCAATGACAACTAGACAGCTTGTTCCTAATTCGGCTATGCTGACGCAGCAGACTAAGATCGCTTCTCACAAATCGATTATTAGTGCTGATTTGGGTCGGACGGCAACTAAAGCCTGCGTGAGTCGCAACCCGAGCAGCGTGGTTTTCATCCCTGCCAACGTGGCTGCTATGCCCGTTGAAAAGGTTCGTGGCGGCAGCTTTGAGTCGAAAGCAACAGACCCTCTGTTGGATATGTGGCTGGAGTACCAGGGCAAGGGCTACGCGATCGGCCAATTGGCTGCAGATTTTGGCGCTAATCTCGGCGGCGCCGACCAGTCGAAAGTAGTAGATGCTTTGGTTAAGGTTTTTTCCTGTGCTGGATATTTCCAGATGAAGGGCGAAATAGCAGTTGTGCTGGGTTTGCCGTTTTATTCCCAGGATCAGTTTGAGAAGGAAAAGGAAGAGATTATCAGCCAACTGCGCTCTCCCCACGTTGTGGTGTACCGGGGCGAGCGTGTGGATATTAATATCAGTCACGTTTGGGTGATGCCGGAAGGGTTCGGCAGCCTGATTTGGTGCGAGGCTCAAGATAACAAGGAGTTTACGCCGGAGTTGCCCGAACTGTCGGTGGCGGTTGTTGATATTGGACACCAAACTACCGATTTGTTAATGGTCGATCGTTTCCGGTTCGCCCGGGCAGCTTCTAAGAGCGATTCCTTCGCAATGAACAAGTTCTACGAACAAGTTGCCTCAAAGATTCCGGGAGCAGACCCTCAATCTCTGTCTTTACTGGAAGCGGTGAATAAACCGGAAGGCCAGCGTTTCTACCGTCCGAGAGGAGCGACTAAGCCGACTAATTTAGATCCGATTATTAAGGATTTGCGAGAGGCTTTCGCTAACGAACTGTCCGAACGTTTGGTGCAGTGGCTGCCGGAACGGGTGACGGATGTGGTTCTGACTGGCGGTGGCGGCGAGTTTTTCTGGGAGGTTTTGCAACCTTTGCTTAAAGACGCCAATCTTAAGGCTCACTTGGCTCAGCCTTCCCGGAAAGCTAATGCTTTGGGACAGTTTATTTATGCTGAGGCTCAGCTAGCCACGATTAAGTAACGCATTAAGGCTTGAACCCTATGGCACTGTGGGCAAAAAATAAGGCGAATTTCTCGGTGGCGTTTACAGAAGATGCTGCGGATCAAACTTTGCTGGCCGCTATTGAAAAAGAGTTGGCTTTTACGAAGTATCAGACTTTCAGCAATCTCTGCAAGCAAGCTTTGTGGCAGTTTTTGTCTGTATCTGAGTCTGCTAGCTCTACACAGAGCTTTCAGCGGTTGGAACAGCGTATTGCTGAACTTGTGGTCAAATTTGCTGAGTTTGAGCACAATGTTTCGGCAGAGGAATTAAGCCGTTTGGAGGGACTGGAACATCACCTGAATCAACTCAGCGCCCAGTTGGATCAGTTGCAGGGAAGTGTTAACAGTAAGTTTGCTCAAGTTTCTTTTGCCCAAGTTTCAAAAGTAGTAGAGCCTGGCCCAATTGAGTCTGAGTCTGTGGCGGATGATAATGTAGTGTCTGATGCTGAAGTTGCTCCTCCTCGGAATTCCGATCCTTTGTTGGAGCGTTTAAGTTCTTTGTTACCCCAAGATTTCTAAAATGAGGTAGACCAAGGCTAAAAAGCCTTGAGATGTGATGTTAGTGGCCCGCTGTTGGCAGCCGGTACTGAATACATAAACAAAGCGATCGCTCTTTTGAAAAAAAAGGGCGATCGCTTTGTTATTTGTTATTTGTCAGTTGACTGTTGACTGTTGACTGTTGACTGTTGACTGTTTTTTGTGGTTACAAATTATATCAAATCCGTTACCATCGGAATAGTAAATTCGAGTTCACTGTTGACTGTTGACAGTGAACAGTGAACAGTGAACAGTCAACATCATTCCGGTGTAACCGGAAATGATATTACCATTATTCGATTAATCCTAATTTTTGTAATCGCGAACGAATCGCACTAGGCTGTCGCTGAAATCTCTGAGCTAATTCGTCAATTTGTTGCCCGCTAGCATATTCTTTCTTCAAATTTTCGTCTTCATCCTGACTCCACTTGACATAAGCTCTGGGATATTTCTGGCGAATTTTCTCATTCTGGGTTTTAGGTCGATAACCATTCTTTTGATCGGCATTCAAACCAGAAACCAACTGTGGGTTAATTTCCCCACCGCGACTAGCTAGCGCCTCTTGCACGCGGTTGGGAATTACAGCAATTTCTTCTGAAAGCTCAGCCAAAGCACTGTCTACTTTTTGCTGAAGTTCTGTTAGCTGTCGCTGCTGCAAACTGCCCCACTGTGGCAGTTCATTGATAAACTGCTGCAAGTCCAGAATTATTGTTGTCAAAGTTTCGACTTGTTGCAACTCCGGTCGCTGTTTGAATTGGCGGCTGGTGAGTTCGATCTCGCTTTGAATCATTTTAATAGTTTTTTCTAAAATTATTAGTCGCTGGCGCAGGTTCTCAATTGCTGAAATTAGAGAGTGTACGTTTTCTCCAGGCCCAACATTGAGATTTTCGCGAGATGTTTGAGCAACAGCTTCGTCTAAAGCATTTACAGCGAGTTGCAATTCCTCGATCGCGCGATCGGTAGTAGCTGCTTGTTGATTTACCCGATCGAACGTAGCCGCCGTACTTGCTTTAACTTGCCTGTGCAGCTTCTGCCGGTTCACAAAATTCAACACCAACGCAATCACTACAGGCACTTGAGCATAAACGCTCTGTTCCCAAACCAAACTAGCAGCCAAGCCCACAGCAGAGGCAGCAAGAAAAACCAATTCAGCAGTTTCTAACAAATTGCTGGACGTGGGATTTTGGATTTTGGTGGGTGAATTGGATGATGACATAAGTTAATTGGGAATTGGGAATTGGGCATAGGGCATAGGGCATAGGGCATAGGGCATAGGGCATAGGGCATAGGGAGGCTGTAGATCGCCGAATTGAAAATTACTATAGTTTTTTTTATATAACAATATACTTAAATATATTAAATTTGCAAAATTACTCGAGCTAAAGTGAAATAAATCAACACCCCGAGGACATCAACTGCGGTGGTAATAAAAGGAGCAGACATTAAAGCGGGGTCTAAACCCAAAGAACGAAATAGAAACGGCAGAGCTGAACCGGCAATAGAAGCTAAAATTGCGATCGCAAACAAACTCACTCCCACCGCGAGTGCCACTTCTAAACTCCCTTGCAGAGTGTAAGCCCAGCCCGTCGCTACAGTCCCCAATATAGCTCCTAGCAGCGCTCCCGCCATCCCCTCCCGAATAATTACTTGAAACGGGCCCATTGCTGTAATTTCGTCAGTGTTCAAACCGCGAATTACAACAGTTGAGGACTGAGCTCCGACATTGCCTCCAGTGCCAGTCAGCAGGGGAATAAAGGCTGCTAGGGCAACTACTTGGTTCAAAATATCTTCTTGAGCTCGAATAATTGCGCCGGTGACAGTATTAGTTAAAAGCAGAACAAACAGCCACACCACCCTTTTCCGGGCAACAGTGATTAAATCGGTCTGAAAATAATTGTCGCCACCGGACTGGACGCCGCCCAAGGTATAAATATCTTTGGCTGCTTCTTGTTCTAAAATGTCGATCGCATCGTCAACTGTAATGATGCCGACCAGCCGCTGTTCGCGGTCTACAACGGGCACAGCTAAAAAATCGTAACGCTGGATCAGCCTAGCTACTTCTTCTTGATCCGTTCCTGTTTGAACAGAAACTACGTCGCGGGTCATAATTTCGCCGACAGTTTTGTCGAGGGGCGAAGTGACTAAATCCCGCAAGGATAAAATGCCGGTCAAGCTGCGTCCGGCGTCAGTGACGTAAAGAGAATAAATTGTTTCGGTAGTTTTAGCCAAAGAGCGAATTCTGTCTAAAGCTTGGGCGACGGTAAAGCTTTCTTTGAGAGAAATGTATTCCGGGGTCATGATCCGACCGGCGGTACTGGCTTCGTAACCCAAAAGTTGAGCCGTAGCTTCGCGTTCCGTTGGGCTCAATTCACCTAAGAGGCGGCGGACTAATATTGCCGGCAGTTCGTCAAAGAGTTTAGCTCGATCGTCCGGGGACATTTTGTCTACAATATCAATGACTTCTTGGCGTTTGAATTTTTCGCAGAGGGACTGCTGAACGCTGGAGTCGAGATATTCGTAAACTGCGATCGCTTCGTCTTTGGAAAGCAAGCGGAAAGCTATTACTTGCATAGTTTCTGGCAGGCCTTCGATAGCTTCAGCTATGTCTGCTTCCTGCACCGGGTGCAAAATTGCTTTTGCTCCTTTAAAGTCTCCTTCTTCCAACAGGGCCCTTAACTGCGATCGAACTAATTCCCGCAGTTCCTTTCGCGCGTAGGTGGGTAGAGAAGACGATTGATAACTTTTTTCTGTCACTGATGACCCTCCTAAACCTGTGCTGCGCGCCTTCCTGAATCCAGTTTAGAGCCTATTGACGCCACTGGTTGCAGTTATACGATTTATACGACCGGGGTTAGCAACCCAGTTTCTTCGTGGAGGCTTCACCACCCAAACCCAGATATATCCTCGAAACCTGTTTTTTTGGTTTGGTATGATGTTTTTTATATTGATCGACTTAAACCAACAATTGATATTTCTCTTCCGCCAAACGGTAAAGTGGCCGCCACACTAAACGGTTAGTCACTACAACCAACAGCGACATCACAGAAGTAGCAGCCAAAAGCAAGGGAAAATTTCCAGATGCCGTCGCCTGAGAAATCGTCTCACCCAAACCGCTTGTGGTAATTATTTCACCTTTAAACTGCACGTATTCACTGACAATACTGGCATTCCAAGCTCCGCCAACCGCCGTAATAATTCCTGTGATTAAATAAGGAAAAATTCCGGGTAGAATTAAAGTTTTCCAGCGCTGAACTCGGGAAAGTTTGTAAACTTGCGCGGCTTCAAACAACTCGGAAGGTATCGATTGAGCGCCAGCAATAACATTAAATAGCAAATACCACATTGTACCCAACATCATCAGCGCTACTGAACCAATTTCCAACCCTCCTCCAGCGTGAATTAAAGCTAGTAGTAATACGGGGAATAAAGCGGTTGCCGGTACAGAAGCGGCTATTTGTACCAAGGGTTGCAAAATCTGAGCTAAACGGGGATTTCGACCGATCGCAACTCCGACCGGCACTGTCCACAACAGCGATAAAAATAGCGCGCAAATGACCCGCAAAGCTGTGAAAAATGCACCTGTTATGACTTTTTGCCAGTCAGACAAATTCAGCAACCGCAGCAGCAGCACCGCTTCCCAAGTGCCCCAAAGCACAATGAGGGCAAACCCGCTGACAAATATCCAATTTATCCAATTTCCAATGTGGCTTCCTTGGCGAGGATTTGCTGGTAAATTAACAGGTGCAAAAGCTCTTGCCAAACCACGATCAAAACTGTCGCTGATCGGCGAAATACGCGACTTCAAAACCCGCAGCGTCGCCGAGCGCCTTAAAAAATCTAATACATTTGACTGCGGTACATTGGTAGCTTCCACCGCTTGATATTTAAACTTTTCTACCCAAGCAATTAAAGGCTGCCAGATGAAAAAGTCTATGGCTATAATCACCCCAATTAAGACTGCTAAACCCCAGCCGACTGCCCCAAAATTGCCTTCATTGGCTGCCTTGCCCAAATAGGAACCGAGTCCGGGCAAATTAAAGTTTTTCTCCCCCAAGGTAAAAGATTCGATCGCAATCAAAAAGAACCAGCCGCCCGCCACTGACATGACGCTATTCCACACCAGTCCGATCGCCCCAGCAGGCAATTCTAACGTCCAGAACTGCTGCCAAGCATTCAGCCGATAAACTTGAGCAGCTTCCTTAAGTTCTCGTGGAATTCCCGAAAGTGACTGATAGAAACTAAAGGTCATGTTCCAAGTCATCCCAGTAAATATTAAGATAATCGATGCGAGTTCTACGCCGATTATTTGACCTGGAAATAAAGTAACTAGCGCTAAAACAACTCCCGGCAAAAAAGATAAAACCGGAATCGACTGCAAAATGTCTAACAAGGGAATTAAAATTTTTGCTGCCAGGGGAAAGCGGTAAGCAGAATAAGCATAAACTAGGGTAAACAGCAGCGCTAAAAAATAGGCTGCTGCCATGCGTAAAAGAGTCTGGGCTGTATATGCTGGCAAGACATTTAGCGTGGTCTCAATTTTAAAATTTGGGTTGTAGTCACTGCTGAATTGAGAAGCTGTTTGGACAATTACCAAAATTAGAGAGAAGATTGCTAGAATCAGCAAGCCGTCTTGCCAAGTCCAAGCTGACCTTTCTAAAGTTTTATTTGCTGGTGTTAGAGGTCTTGTCATAATAATTAGTTATTAGGCATCGGGCATTGGGCATCGGGCATCGGGTATCGGGTATCGGGCATCGGGCATCGGGCATCGGGCATCGGGCATCGGGCATCGGGCATCGGGCATCGGGCATTGGTTATTAGTTATTGGTTATTGGTTATTGGAGGCAGAGCCTCCGGGTATGTATTCCCAGGCAGAGCCTGAGAACAAGACTAAGATACCAACAAATAAGACTAAGTTACCCACAAATAATAAATAACAACTAACCCATAACAAATAACAAATAGCAAATAACTACTCAGCTTTATCTTCCGATTCTAAGAAAATTTCGCCCCCTGGTTCGTCGTAGCTGTACAACTCTGCATAACGTCCCCAATCAATAGCAGTTTTCAATTGCCGCATTGCTTCTTGGGGGCTAAAGTGGGTTTCGAGAATATCCAAAATCAACTCTTCAGAAATGCGCTGATTGCGCTTTGCCTGAAGCATTCTAGAAATTTGCTGTACGAGGCGAATATTACTGAGAATTTGGGTGCGAACAATTTGTTTTCGCTGGTCAATTCCGCCGGCAATGAACTGAATGCCAACAGGAGTTAAAATGAGGTCGCCTTCTTGGATTACCAGAAAATCCATTAATTTTGCTCCTTCCACGATCGGCAAAATGTCGTCAACCTCTAACATTAATTCTTGACCGAGGCGGTAGAGGTCTTTCTCCTTGCGGTCTTCCAAGAGTTCCAACAGACCTGCGATCGCACCGATTCGCACCTGCGGCAGAGATTGGTATTTAGCGCTTTGAGCGGGTTGAGGTTGAGACACAGCAGCGGCACTTTCTGCAGGTGCTGTCACTGTGTCGCAGCTCAATTCGGGATTGGTGAGAATTTTGTAAACTTGGTCTATAGCAATCCTAAATGATTTTCTTTATTTAGCTCAATCCTAAATGATTTTTTCTGTGTAAGTATATTGACGTATTTTGGGGAAATCAAATTTATGTTCGTTAGTGAAAAACTCAAACAAAAACTTGACAA